>JANOWB010000380.1:0-4905 GCA_031417695.1 Polaromonas sp. | reverse complement strand
GGCCGGGGGGAATCCTGTTTGCTGCATTTCTGTGCCTCAAGGTTCAGCCGTTTTTTAGAATGCCTGGGTTCGGCCTTTTTCGTCTTGGCGGCATACTTTTCAGCTTTACCTGCCATTTGTGCCTGCTTGTTAGCCTGGCTGGCTTGCTTTGCAGTTTGGCGGTCTTGTCTGCCTTGGGCTGCGGACCCATTTTTGGGCGACGCGGTTGCCGCTGCTGCGGTCTTTTTGTCGTCGCGTTCAGCTCGGGTTTGCGCTTTTTGCACCGCAACAGCGCGCTCGTTTTGTTGACTAATTTCGGTGGCGACAGAGGCTTTGGCCTCCAGCTTTTGAAGCTGCTCTGCACCCTTTTCCTTTCGCTCCTGGTCGTTAAGCGCCACCTCCTGGCGTCTCAAATCAGAAACGATTTCAAGGCGCTTGGCCTTCACGTCATCCAGACAATCGTTGACCCAAAACTTTTTGTAGCAAGCCGCGCTTTGCCGATCAAAACCCGCCTGCGCAGTAGCACGCTCAGATGCAATTCGTTGGCGTTCAGGGTTTATGGCCGTCTGCGCAAAGGCCACGCCAATCAGCGCGGCTAAGCCTGCAAAAACAATCGCTTTTTTCATACCAGTGTTGTGTCTACGCTGCGGCGCTCCAAGGCTAAAAATGTTGCCGACTGCATTTCGTTGAGCCTGGACGCTGTGCGTACAAACTCGTGTGCCAAGGCGCCTTCTGTGTACAACGCTTCAGGCTCGACGGCAGCCGACATCACCAGTTTGACACGCCTGTCGTACAGCACGTCAATAAGCCAGGTAAATCGGCGCGCCTCAGACGCCATTCGCATCGGCATGGCGGGCACATCGCTGAGCAATACAGCATGGAACTGGGTGGCAATTTCCAGATAATCATTTTGCGACCGGGGGCCACCGCACAGTGTCTTGAAATCAAACCACACCACCCCGCCCGCTTTGCGGCGCGCGTAAATTTTTCTTGATTCAATTTGCAACACCGGATTTTCGTCGTGTGCCTCCGCAAGCCGCTCAAACGCGTTGAGCATCTTTGCATCAGCATCTTCGCCCAGCGGCGAGTAATAAAGGTCAATCTGCTCTAGCGTTTTCTGGCGGTAGTCCACGCCGTTGTCGACATTAACAATTTCCAGATGTTCGTTGAGCAGTGCAATCGCTGGCAACACCCGATCACGGTGCATGCCGCCCGGATACAGGTCGTCTGGCTTTAAGTTTGAGGTGGTAACGAAGCCCACGCCGTGCTCAAAAAGTGAGGCTAACAGCCGGTGCAAAATCATCGCATCGGTGATGTCCGACACATGAAATTCGTCAAAGCAAATCAGCTTGTAACGCAGCGCCATTTGCCGACCGAGCTCATCAAGAGGGTTAACCGTGCCTTGCAGCTCCCGCAGCTCCCGGTGTACTTCGCGCATGAACTCGTGAAAATGCAACCGGGTTTTGCGCCGAATCGGAACCGCGTTATAAAAGCAGTCCATCAAAAAACTTTTACCGCGCCCTACCCCGCCGTACAGGTAAACACCGCGCGGTGTGTCGGGGTGGTGGATGAGTTTTTTGAATGCGTTAGAGCGCTGAATTTTGAATGCCGCCCAATCATCTGCGCACCTTTGCAATGCGTCGACCGCCCGAAGCTGCGCGGGATCAGACTTGTAACCTCTGGCGGCCAGCTCGGCCTCGTAAGCTAACTTGACATTCAAAGCGCAGACTTCCCAGTACTATTATTTTTATAGCTGCTCGCGCCCGTATTTATTGGGCAAAACGCTGTTTTTATGCTTTAAAACCGCTCCAAACACCGTTAAACCACCTTCAACGGAGCAACCACTTCATACGCTGATCAAAAGTTCAAAGTGCGTTTGTCTATTGCCAATGCCGCTTCTTTTGTAGCCTCGCTCAAGCTCGGGTGCGCATGACAAATACGCGCAATGTCTTCACTGCTGGCCCTAAACTCCATCGCCACCACGCATTCGGCAATCAACTCGCTCGCCATCGGGCCCACAATGTGAACGCCCAATATTTCGTCTGTCGCGGCATCCGCCAGCATTTTGACCATGCCCGTGGTGTCACCCATCGCTCGGGCTCGGCCATTAGCTAAAAACGGGAAAGTACCAGCTTTGTAAGCCCGGCCGGCCGTTTTTAACTGCTCCTCAGTCTGACCTACCCACGCAATTTCAGGGCTGGTGTAAATCACCCACGGAACGGTATTGAAGTTGACATGCCCATGCTGGCCTGCAATGCGCTCAGCCACGGCAACGCCCTCTTCCTCGGCCTTGTGCGCCAGCATTGGGCCGCGTACCACGTCGCCCACCGCCCACACGTTGGCCAAATTGGTTTTGCAGTCCGCATCGACCACAATCGCGCCGCGCTCGTCCAGCGCCAAGCCGACCGCTTCGGGCGCCAAGCCGATGGTGTTGGCGACCCGGCCAATCGAAATTACCAGCTTGTCCACTTCAAGCAATACAGCCTCGCCCTTTGCGCTGGTGTAAGCAACCGAAACGCCTTTTTTGCTGGCTTTGATTTCGCCAACTTTCACGCCCATTTCAATCTTTAAACCTTGCTTGGTAAACGCCTTGTGCGCTTCCTTGGCAATTTGCTGGTCGACCGCACCCAAAAAGGTTGGCAAGCCTTCGAGCACCGTCACTTCAGCGCCCAAGCGCCGCCACACAGAGCCCATTTCCAGGCCAATCACGCCGGCGCCAATCAGGCCCAGCTTTTTAGGAACGGTGGTCATGCGCAGTGCACCGTCGTTAGACAAAATGCTTTCTTCGTCAAACGGCGTGCCCGGCAACGTGCGAGCGTTTGAACCTGTGGCAACAATGATGTGTTTGCCGCTAATGACTTCCTCAGTCGCGCCCGCCACCTTGATGTCATAGAGGCCGTCTTTGGTCGCAGCAAACGAGGCACGGCCATGAAAGAAAGTCACCTTGTTCTTTTTGAACAAATACAACACGCCGTCGTTGTTTTGCTTGACGACGGTGTCTTTACGGCCAATCATTTTGGTCATGTCAAGGCTCAAGCCCGTAACACCAATACCGTGGTCAGCAAAATGGTAACTGGCTTGCTCAAAGTGCTCTGACGATTGCAGCAAAGCCTTTGAAGGAATACAGCCAACGTTGGTACAAGTGCCGCCCAAAGCCGGGCCGCCCTTGTCGTTTTTCCACTCGTCGATACAGGCCACGTTAAAGCCGAGTTGGGCCGCACGAATGGCAGCAATGTAGCCGCCTGGGCCACCGCCGATTACGATGACGTCGAATTGTTTTGCCATTTACTTAACCTTTATTACCTGATCGAAGTCGTCTTTCATAGTAGGCAAAGCTGCAGCTCCGTCGGTATCGCTCAAGCTCCAAGTACGTCCGCCAAAGAACAGGTTGAGGTGCCTAGCTTGACCCTTTTCCAAAGAGATGGTTTTGACAATGTCCTCTTTGGACGAAGAGCTTACGTTGCCATCGTAAAAATAGTAGCCAACTGTGAACGTGTAAGTTCCAGGCAAGAAGTGCGATTGCCTACGCCCCGTTGAATAAAGCCCACGCTTGACTTTCTCGACTGAGGCGGACATCAGATTCCCTTTCGAGTCTTTTATTGATCTGACGATGAGTGGAGTGTCCATAGAAACTACCGCAACATTCTCAAACGGCTGGGCTTCCCCCGGATAGTACAGATTCACTATCTTCGAATACAGGGGTCCCGCTGACACGCCATCGGAGTAAGTTCCTGTTTTAGTGGCGCATCCCGAAACCAAACTGAATACCAAGAAACCAAAAAATAGATGTCTTGCCAATAAAAAATTCATCTTCTTATCTTTCAAATAGAAATATCAAACAACAAACGGGCTGGATCTTCCAGCGCTAGTTGGATCGCAGCAAAACACAGCGCTATTTGGTCTGAGCTGCGCCGGCAGAGTTTAATTTTTTCAACATCTCAGACGGCACAGCCTCACTCATTTTTTGTAATACAGAGAACGCGTCAGCAGTTTTCTCAAGCAAATTCGAATAGGTCGTGTAAGCGATGTCTTCCCTCCGCTGCGAAACTTTGTCTGTCCAAACCACTTTTCCTGAAGGATCTTGCAATTTGAACTCATAGGTCACAGTGGGTTTGTAGCTTGAATACGCATCTATAGCTATCAAATCGTGCAATGGTCTGACTAACAAAACTCCAAATTCTGGAGTGGCAAAAACGTCCTTCGGCAAACCTAGCACCGCATCATCTTTAACTGCAGGCATGATGGATATTTTCACTTCACGGCCAGTTTCCGTTAATAACTCAGCGGTTTTTTTCACTGTATTCGCGGCTATGTCTGAGTAGCCGGGTAATGCCTTTACTTTTTGCGTGAACTCATCGGACCGGAGTTGATAGTTTCCTTTCTGCGAAGCATCAACAGCCAAATTAACTAAAGCACCCACAAGCCCAAAGCCACTTCCACCCGAACTTGCTGCCTTTGCCAAAACCACTTCGTAGCGATACTCGACAGGAAAGAAGATCTCAAGCTTTGTAATTGCAGCAATGGCATTTTTAAGCTCTTGTGCAGCACGCTGTTGAGCGGCAATTTGTTCTGGCGTTATTTTTGGTGGGGGTGTAGCACAAGCGCCAAGAAAAACGGTCGCCGCGCATAAAAAGGGGATGAGTAATTTTTTCAAGACAATTCCAAAATAAACTTTCGTCAGATGTCAAACAACAAGCGAGCCGGATCTTCCAGCGCTTCTTTCATGGCGACCAGGCCCAGCACAGCCTCGCGGCCGTCGATGATGCGGTGGTCGTAGCTCATGGCGAAGTAGTTCATGGGGCGAACGACCACTACGCCGTTTTCAACTACCGCGCGGTCTTTGGTGGCGTGCACGCCCAAAATCGCGGATTGCGGCGGGTTGATGATGGGGGTAGACAGCATCGAGCCAAACGTGCCGCCGTTGCT
>JANOWB010000379.1:0-4518 GCA_031417695.1 Polaromonas sp. | reverse complement strand
GTTCAAACCCATATACTGGCACGAAGTATTGGCTGCTAACACCCACCAACTTCCTTCCTTAGACTCCATCACACCCCAGACGTGACAGACCTTAAAGACCTGCCGCTGCAAATTTTGCAGTTTTACGCCACGGCGCCCTACCCTTGCAGCTACTTGCCGGGCAAGCAGGCCAGAAGCCAGGTGGCCACGCCCAGCCATTTGATTCACAACGATGCCTATTCTGAATTGGTCAGCAACGGCTTTCGCCGCAGCGGTATGTTTACTTATCGCCCGTATTGCGACGGCTGCAAAGCTTGTGTGCCGCTGCGCGTACCGGTGGCAACATTTAAGCCCAACAAAAGCCAGCGCCGTGCCTGGGCAGCACACCAAAATTTGACTGTGCGCGTGCTTAAGCTCGGGTTTGTTGAAGAGCATTACCAGCTGTACCTGCGCTACCAAAACGGTCGCCACTCAGGTGGCGGCATGGACCACGACAGCGTTGACCAGTACACCCAGTTTTTGTTGCAAAGCCGGGTCAATTCGCGGCTGGTTGAGTTCCGAGATTCAGTGCCCAACGCTGCCCCTGGCGATGTGGGCGCGTTAAAAATGGTCGCCATTTTGGATGTGCTGGAAGACGGCCTGTCTGCGGTGTATACCTTTTATGAGCCCGATGCCCCCGGCAGCAAGGCCAGCTACGGCAACTTTGGCGTGCTGTGGCAGATTGAGCAGGCCAAGCAGCTCAAGTTGCCGTATGTGTACCTCGGCTACTGGATAGAACAAAGCCCCAAAATGAGCTACAAGGCCAGCTTTAAACCGCATCAGATTCGGGTTGACGACGACTGGACGAGCCCCCCGTAGTTATCTGGCGGCGCTTCAGCAGACGACCTTTAATTTCATAGCGTAAAATTCAGGGCAACCCCTGTCCCTGTTCGCGCCATGAAAAACCCCGAAATTACCGCTCCCGCCAAGCCTGTTGTACAGGTCATTGAGCGCATGTTTTCGCTGCTCGACATTCTGGCCGACCGCGAAGAGGCGATGTCGCTCAAAGAAATCAGCGAAAAATCTGGCCTGCACCCGTCTACTGCGCACCGCATTTTGAACGACCTGGCAACTGGCCGTTTTGTTGATCGCCCCGCCGCGGGCAACTACCGACTGGGCATGCGCCTGCTGGAGCTGGGCAACCTGGTGAAAGCGCGGCTTAATGTGCGAGACGCAGCGCTGGCGCCCATGCGTGAGCTACACAAGCTCACGCAGCAGCCAGTTAACCTCAGCATGCGCCAAGGCGATGAAATCATTTACGTAGAGCGTGCCTACAGCGAACGTTCGGGTATGCAAGTGGTGCGCGCCATTGGCGGTCGTGCGCCGCTGCATTTAACGTCGGTAGGCAAGTTGTTTTTGGCATTTGATGACCCGCAGCGCCTGCGCAGCTACGCCACGCGCACGGGCCTGTCGGGCCAAACACGCAATTCAATTACGCAGCTGGCGGTGCTGGAGCGCGAGTTGTCTAAAGCCCGGCAATACGGCATTGCGCGCGACAACGAAGAGCTTGAACTGGGCGTGCGTTGCATGGCCGCCGTGATTTATGACGACCAAAACCAATTGGTGGCGGGCTTGTCAATTTCAGCGCCAGCTGACCGGCTGGAAGAGCACTGGCTGCCTAAGCTGCAGGCTGCGGCAAACGAAATATCAGCCGCTTTGGGTTACCGAGTGCGGTAGGCCCAGCAGGCCCGTTTTTCACTCAAAATAGGTGCAGTTTGGTGAAGTAGCCCAATAAATACGGGCGCGAGCAGCTACTCAAATTATAGCAATCCAGCGGTTGCAGGCTTGGCCGACACACCCACATTGACCTTGCGCTGTGCTGCCAGCGGATTGGCTTCTACCCAGCGGCGAACGCGCTCAGCATCACCCAAGCGGCTGAGCTTGCCGGCAGAATCTAAAAACACCATGATGAGTTTGCGGCCAGCAATTTTCGTTTGCATCACCAGGCATTGCCCGGCTTCAGATATGTAGCCAGTTTTTTGCAGGCCGATGTCCCACTCGGGGTTTTTAATCAAGCGATTCGTGTTGTTGTACTGCAGCGTGCGGCCATCAACAGCTACCTCGTAACCCTTCGATGTCGAAAGCTCGCGCAGCACCGGATCGGCGTGCGCAGCACCCACCAGCGCCGCCAGGTCTTGCGCGCTGGACTGGTTGCGACTCGACAAACCGGTAGGCTCAACATAGCGCGTGTCGACCATGCCCAGCATTTTGGCTTTGGCGTTCATCAAGCTGACAAAAGCCGCCATGCCGCCCGGGTAGGTGCGGCCCAAAGCGTGCGCAGCGCGGTTTTCGCTTGACATCAACGCCAGGTGCAACAGTTCGCCACGGGTCAGCGCGGTGCCCACCTTTAACCGTGAGCGGCTGCCTTTTTCAGTGTCCACATCGTCTTGCGTAACGGTGATGACTTCATCCATAGGCAGCTTGGCACCCGTCACGATAACGCCGGTCATGAGCTTGGTGAGTGACGCAATCGGCAACACGGCATGGTCGTTTTTGCTGAACAACACTTCGCGTGTGTCTTGGTCAATGACCAAGGCAACGCTGCTTTTTAGTTCCAACTCGTCAGGCGCACCATGCAGGCCAGCGATTTGACCAAACGACAAACGCGGCGGCACTGCGGCAACGCGAATGACTGATTTGCGTTTGATGCTGGTGACAACACGGCCGTTTTTGCGAACGCTGCTGCTTATCTTGGCGTCTTTTGACGGCTTGCCGCCTTTGACGATGGTTGCGGTTTTTACCGATTTAGCCGAGCGGACGGCTTTTGAGTTTTTGCTTGCACTGCTTACTTTTGCAGCGCTTGATTTGGTAACTGACTGTTTTTTGGCAGCATCACGCTTGACGGCTGCGCTGCTGATTTGCGGCACCGCGAAAGCTGCCGCCATCGCGATTAAAACGCCGAATTTAACGGCGCGTGCCAAACAGTAATCAAGCATTGTGTTGAACCCCGCCAAAAGTTGCAGTAAACAGCATAGCTGGAGTGTATACAAATTCAAAAAGTCACGCAATATCAATCGCTTGCATAACTTTCCTAAAAATGACTTCATTAGTCGTCAAAAAACTGACTTTTATGGGGCTTTTGCCCCGCCAGCGGCATATTAAATCGCTAAGTCGTTGAATTTAAACGACTATTTTTATGACCGCTATCGGGATGCGCCAAGCGTTTTAATATTGCTTTAGTCTTTGGTTTTACGTAACGGTCCACTCCGTGCTCGAATTGACCGCAACGCGCAAGTATCGCCACAAGCTGAGCGGAAAACTGCATTTAGATCGCAAACAAGCTGTTACCTTGCTTGCTTGCGAAACTATTGCTGCTTGCCCGTAAAAAGCTACCCCTGCGCAGCCACCCGCTCGGCCTTGCTGTACAGCTTGTTCAGCGCACTGATGTAGGCCTTGGCAGACGCCACCACAATGTCGGGGTCTGAACCCACGCCGTTGACCACGCGGCCGCTGTTTTGCAGGCGCACTGTTACTTCGCCTTGGCTTTCAGTCGAGCCGCTGATAGCGTTGACTGAATACAGCACCATTTCTGCGCCGCTTTTAACGTGCGACTCAATCGCTTTGAGTGAAGCATCCACCGGGCCGTTGCCGTCAGACTGGCCTTTGACCTCAGCGCCCTGCACGGTAAACACCACGCTGGCTTGCGGGCGCTCACCAGTTTCGCTGTGCTGCGACAGCGACACAAAAGCGTATTGCTCAGCGGCGTGGATCACGCTTTCGTCGCTGACCAGCGCCAAAATATCTTCGTCAAAAATCTCGCTTTTGCGGTCGGCCAGCTCTTTGAATTTGGCGAAGGCGCTGTTGGTCTCAGCTTCACTTTCCATCGACACGCCGAGCTCTTGCAAGCGCTGCTTAAATGCGTTGCGCCCGCTGAGCTTGCCCAACACAATTTTGTTGGCTGACCAGCCCACGTCTTCGGCCCGCATGATCTCGTAGGTGTCACGCGCTTTCAGCACGCCGTCTTGGTGAATGCCGCTGGCGTGGGCAAACGCATTCGCGCCCACCACCGCTTTATTCGGCTGCACTACAAAACCCGTCGTTTGGCTGACCATGCGGCTGGTGGCCAAAATGTGTTTGGCGTCAATGTTCAGATCGAGATTGAAATAATCTTTGCGGGTTTTGACCGCCATGACAATTTCTTCCAGGCTGCAATTGCCAGCCCGCTCGCCCAGGCCGTTGATGGTGCACTCGACCTGCCGCGCACCGCCAATCATCACGCCCGCCAATGAGTTGGCTACCGCCATGCCCAGGTCGTTATGGCAATGCACCGACCACACGGCCTTGTCGCTGTTGGGGATGCGCTCGCGCAGGTTTTTGATGAAGTTGCCGTACAGCTCGGGAATGGCGTAACCCACCGTGTCGGGCACGTTGATGGTGGTGGCGCCTTCGGCAATCACCGCCTCCAGCACGCGGCACAAAAAGTCAGGGTCTGAGCGGTAGCCGTCTTCGGGACTGAACTCAATGTCGTCCATCAAGTTGCGGGCAAATCGGGTGGCGAGT
>JANOWB010000378.1:0-3804 GCA_031417695.1 Polaromonas sp. | reverse complement strand
TGAAGACATTCGTGAAAACAAAATCGTCATTTCCACCGTGGTTGACGGCTTCACCGTCGCCGATGAGGCCGACGATTACGTGGCCGAAGAAGACTTTGACGAGTTCGACGAAGAAGACGTGCTCAAGCGCCGCCAGCGTTTAAAAGCGCTGATCAAGCAAGGTAAAACGCGCGGTTACTTAACGCACGGCGAAATTTCTGACCACCTGCCTGACAAACTCATTGACGCGGAAACCCTTGAAGCGGTGATCAACACCCTGAACGATTTGGGTGTGGCGGTGTACGAGCAAACGCCCGATGCTGAAGCGCTTTTGATCACCAGCAACGCGCCTGCAGGCTCAACTGACGAAGAAGCCGAAGAAGCCGCCGAAGCGGCGCTATCGACGGTAGACAGTGAATTCGGCCGCACCACCGACCCCGTGCGCATGTACATGCGCGAGATGGGCACGGTTGAGCTGCTGACCCGTGAAGGCGAAATTGAAATCGCCAAGCGCATTGAAGGCGGCTTGATGCGCATGATGGAAGCCATTTCTGAGAGCCCTGCCACCATCGCCGAAATTTTGCGACTGGCTGAAGACATTCGTGAAAACAAAATCGTCATTTCCACCGTGGTTGACGGCTTCACCGTCGCCGATGAGGCCGACGATTACGTGGCCGAAGAAGACTTTGACGAGTTCGACGAAGAAGACGACGACGACGGCAAGGGCGGCTCCAAAGCGCTGACCAAAAAGCTTGAGGAGTTAAAGACTGAAGCGCTGCTGCGTTTTGACCGCATGGCCGTGCACTTTGAAAAGGTACACAAAACCTACGACAAAGAAGGCTACGGTACGCCCACTTACATGAAGAGCCAAAAGGCCCTGAGTGACGAGCTGATGACCGTGCGCTTTACCGCCAAGTCCATTGAAAAACTGTGCGACCTGCTGCGCGGCCAGGTGCTGGACGTGCGCAAAAAAGAGCGCGAGCTGCGTCGCATCATTGTGGACAAGTGCGGCATGCCGCAAGAAACCTTCATCAAAGACTTCCCGCCGAATTTGCTTAATTTAAAGTGGGTTGAAAAGCAGGTCGCGTCTGGCAAGCCGTGGTCCGTGACCATGGCCCGAAACGTGCCGCCGATTCAAGAACTGCAAACCAAACTGGGCGAATTGCAGGCGCGTGTGGTGGTGCCGCTGTCGCACTTGAAAGACATCAACAAGCGCATGAACGAAGGCGAGACCAACTCGCGTGACGCCAAAAAAGAAATGATCGAGGCCAATTTGCGCCTGGTCATTTCAATCGCCAAAAAATACACCAACCGCGGCTTGCAATTCCTCGATTTGATTCAGGAAGGCAATATCGGCTTGATGAAGGCGGTAGACAAGTTTGAATACCGCCGCGGCTACAAATTCTCGACCTATGCAACATGGTGGATTCGCCAGGCAATCACTCGCAGCATTGCAGACCAGGCGCGCACCATTCGTATTCCGGTGCACATGATCGAAACCATCAACAAGATGAACCGCTTGTCGCGTCAGCATTTGCAAGAGTTTGGCTTTGAGCCAGACGCCAGCGTATTGGCTGAAAAGATGGAAATCCCGGAAGACAAAATTCGCAAAATCATGAAGATTGCGAAGGAACCCATTTCGATGGAAACACCGATTGGTGATGACGATGACTCGCACCTGGGCGACTTCATTGAAGATGGCGCCAACACGGCCCCGCTGGAAGCCGCCATGCAAGCCGGCCTGCGCGATGTGGTCCAAGACATCCTCGACAGCCTGACCCCACGCGAAGACAAAGTGCTGCGCATGCGCTTTGGTATTGAAATGTCAACTGACCACACGCTCGAAGAAGTGGGCAAACAATTCGACGTGACGCGCGAGCGCATTCGCCAGATAGAAGCCAAGGCGCTACGCAAACTCAAGCACCCATCACGCTCAGACAAGCTGCGCAGCTTTATCGATACGCTGTAGTTTTCAGCACCCGTTAAAAAGCGCCTGTGGAACTCTCCGCAGGCGCTTTTTTCATGTCAAATTGGCTTTTAGCCCAATAAATACGGGCGCGAGCAGCTCATGTATTTATAGCAATTTTCGCCTTGCCCAAGGGGCCATCAGAACGTGCCGATGTAGTCACCCTTGGACAAAGGCACGCCGTTGTGGCGCAAGATGTCGTACGCCGTCGTCACGTGAAAGTAAAAATGCGGCAGGCCGTAGTTTTGCAAATACGACTGGCCAGTAAAGCGCTTTTCCTTTGGCGAGCCGGCCTGCGTAATGATTTCTCGTTTGGCGGCTTCATTAAAAGCCGCTACGTCCAGGCCTTTGATAAACGCCAGCACTGTGTCAATGCGCGCTTCAAGGTGCGCGAAGGTTTCCTCGTCGTCTGCCATCTTGGGTACTTCAACGCCGGCCAGCCGGGCAGACACGCTTTTGGCAAAGTCGCTCGCCACCTGCACTTGGCGCAGCAGCGTGAACATGTCTGGAAACAGCCGCGCTTGCAGTAAGGCGTTCGGGTCGATTTTTTTGTCAAGTGCGTGCGCTTCAGCTTTTTTGAGGACTGCTTTCAGGCCGCCCAGCAATTGCGTAAACACGGGCACCGAATAAGAATAAACAGCAGGGGTCATGAGGGCTTTCTGATGAAGGTCATCGTTTTTAGGTTGTGAAGCAAGGCAGCCCGCCAGTGTCGCACGGCTGCGCTTTTGCTCCCCGCCGTCGATTATTAAATTACGTTATAGTAAATTAATTACGCATTAGTAAACGCTAACAACTCAAGGGACACAACATGCCCGCCCACATTTCAGATGGCTCAGCTGCTCAACTCGCCAGTTTGCCGCCGCCCGCTCCCATTCAGCAGCTGCACCACTACGCTTACCGCGCCAAAGACGCCGAAGAAACCCGGCATTTTTATGAAGACATTCTGGGCTTGCCGCTGTTTCATATTATTCAAAGCGACATCGTGCCCAGCACGGGTGAATATTGCCCGTACACGCACTTTTTCTTTCGGCTGCAAGACGGCTCGTTCATCGCGTTTTTTGATTTGGGCGACGACCAGGCCGCCCTGCCCTCGCCCAACACGCCGCTGTGGGTTAACCATATTTCTTTTCGAGTCAACACCGTGGCCGAGCTGCAGGCCTTGAAGACGCGGCTTGAAGCCGAAGGCATTGAAGTGCTGGGCGTGACTGACCACCACATTTTTAAAAGCATTTACTTTTTTGACCCTAACGGTGTGCGCTTGGAGCTCACTGCCCAGCTGGCCGACGACGTTCACATGCAAAAAGAAAGCGCCACGGTTCACGCTACGCTGGCGGCGTGGACCGAGCGCAAAAAGCAATGGCGCGCTGAGCGGGCAGCAACTGCGGCCACATCTTGATGCTATTTAATTAGTAGCTGCTTACGCCTATATTCATTGGCTATAAGCCATTTTTTATACCTATTTAGGTGCCTTTTACATGCTGGAAGACAAAACCAACTACCAAGACGCTGCCCACAACAACGGCTACGAATTTTCGCAAGGTAGTGGCTACCAGTTACCCGAATACCCATTTGTTAAACCGCCTGAATTAGCCAGCGGCGAAGTCAAACGCCACGACATCGTGATTGTGGGCGGCGGCCTGGCTGGCCTCACGCTGGCTTGCGCGCTGGCCCAATACGGCGTCAAAGCGCTGCTGCTGGATGAAGACAACACGGTGGGCGTGAAAGGTGCGTCGTCGCGCGGCATTTGTTATGCCCAAAAAACACTTGAGATTTTCAAGCGCCTGGGTTTGTACGAGCGCATCGCAGCCAAGGGCGTGCAGTGGTCTGTGGGCCGCACGTTTGCTGGGCATGACGAGGTG
>JANOWB010000377.1:0-1927 GCA_031417695.1 Polaromonas sp. | reverse complement strand
GCTAGGCCGCAGCCTGCACAACAGCAGGGGCAGGTTGATTTAGTGGTCCTTACTCCCTCTCCCTCTGGGAGAGGGCCGGGGTGAGGGCGCCCCAAGTTAGCCAAGCTCATGCGCTGGCCCTCACCCAAGCCCTCTCCCAGGGGGAGAGGGGACATGAGGGTAGGGGACAAAAGTTTTGGGCCAGCGGTCGGGCGTTCTAGATCAAGCGCCAGCGTCGCCAGTTCTTGAGCATCAAGATGCACCGCGCCACCCTCAATCTTCACCGCAAACTTCGGCGTGCAGCCTTCGTCAGGTGCCTTCGCGCAGCCGCCGTTCAAGTCAATCGTCCAGTTGTGCAGGGGGCAGGCTACGCTTTCACCGAAAACGATGCCCTGGCTGAGCGGCCCGCCTTTGTGCGGGCAACGGTCTAGCAGCGCAAACACACCATCTACATCGTTGCGAAATACAGCGACATCAATGCCTTTGGCGCGTGACACGCGGCGTGAGCCCAGTACCGGGATTTCGTCAACCAGGCAGATTTTTTTCCATTCGGTCATCAGGGAGTCTTTATTTTGCTATGTATTCAGGAGCTGCTCGCGCCCGTATTTATTGATTAAAACGTTCAATTTATGCTGATTTACGCTTCCAGGGCGTTAAATTGCCGGGTATCAACCGCGGCGTCTTTGAAGTCAAACCATGGGTCAGGCTCGCCGTCGAGCGCAAACTGCAGGTGCTCCCACAGGGCTTTGCGGCCCTCGTGGTCTTCGAGGATTTTTTTCTTCACGTAGTCCAGGCCCACTCGGTTCACGTAATGCACAGTGCGCTCAAGGTACCAGCCTTCTTGCCGGTAAAGCTCGCAAAAAGCGCCGGTGTATTCGAGTACTTCAGCAGGTGTTTTTACCTTCACAAAAAAGTGCGCCACCTCGGTTTTAATGCCGCCGTTGCCTGCTATGTACATCTCCCAGCCGCTGTCTACGCCAATCACGCCGACGTCTTTGATGCCGGCTTCCGCACAGTTGCGCGGGCAGCCGCTGACGGCGAATTTGACCTTGTGCGGGGCGTACATGCGCCACATGGCACGCTCTAAATCTTTACCCATTTGGGTGGAGTCTTGCGTGCCCATGCGGCACCACTCGCTGCCCACGCAGGTTTTGACGGTGCGCAGCGCTTTGGCTTAGGCGTGGCCTGAAGGCATGCCGATGTCTTTCCACACATTGACCAAGTCTTCTTTTTTTACGCCCAGCAAGTCAATGCGTTGGCCACCCGTGACCTTGACGGTGGGAATCTTGTACTTGTCGACCGCATCGGCAATGCGGCGCAACTCGCTTGAGTTCGTCTCGCCGCCCCACATGCGCGGAATCACGCTGTACGTGCCGTCTTTTTGGATGTTTGCGTGGCTGCGCTCATTGATGTAGCGGCTTTGCGGGTCGTCTTTGGCTTCTTTCGGCCAGGTGCTGGTGACGTAATAGTTCATGGCCGGGCGGCAGCTGGCGCAGCCGTTGGGTGTTTTCCAGTCCATGAATTTATACACTTCGCCAATGGTGAGCAGCTTGTTGGCCCGAACGGCGTCACGCACTGCCTGGTGGCCGTGGTCGGTGCAACTGCACATGGCTTTAAGTTTAGGGGTGGCTGAGTAATCGCCGCCCGCAGTGAACATCAAAATCTGCTCGACCAACCCTGTGCATGAGCCGCAGCCGCCGCTGGCTTTGGTGTGTTTGCGCACCTCGTCCAAAGTGAACAAACCTTTTTCACGAATGGCTTTGCAAATAGTGCCTTTGGTCACGCCGTTGCAGCCGCACACCTCAGCTGTGTCGGGCATGGTGGCTGCTTTGGTGTGGCCTTCATGGCCAACGTCGCCAATGCTGGATTCGCCAAACATAAATTTGTCGCGGATGTCGGCCACGCTGCGGCCGTCGCGCAGCAGTTTGAAGTAATAGCTGCCATCGAC
>JANOWB010000376.1:0-2725 GCA_031417695.1 Polaromonas sp. | reverse complement strand
CCACCGCCATTGAAATCAATGCACAGGTGATCACGGCGTGCAGGGTGTGGTTCAAGTTGCCGAAAGACGACCTGCGGCTCAGTGTGATTGAGGCCGACGCGGCGCTTGAGATTAAAAAGCCTGTGCACCAGGGCGCGGTTGACCTGCTGCACGTCGACTTGTACGACCACGAGGCCGCTGCGCCGGTGCTCGACAGTACCGCGTTTTATCAAGACTGCTATCAACTGTTGGCCGAAAACGGCGTGATGACGGTTAACCTTTTTGGCCGCAATTCCAGCTACGCACAGTCGCTAGCCAAAATTGCGGACGTGTTTGGCCCGCAAGCGCTGTGGGCTTTTACGCCCACCCGCGAAGGCAACACGGTGGTGCTGGCGCAGCGCGAGCCCACCCGGCCCGAGCGTGCAGCGCTGCTGCTGCGCGCCGATGAAATCGCCTCAAGCTGGGGCTTGCCGGCCAAGAAGTGGCTGCGTTTATTCAAGCCCGTGGCTTAGGTTGGAATAAGTTACAGTGCGTAAGTCAATTTGCGTGTAGCCTGCCTTCAAATTTGCCCCATTAATTCATCTTTATGTCGCCCCAAACGTCCCAGCGAAAGCCTGCCCCAAAAGCGCTTCATGTGGGACCGCTGAACTGGCGCATATTAGTCGAGTGG
This sequence comes from Polaromonas sp., assembly GCA_031417695.1. Lineage (GTDB taxonomy): Bacteria > Pseudomonadota > Gammaproteobacteria > Burkholderiales > Burkholderiaceae_C > Polaromonas. The sequence continues at coordinate 2,076 of JANOWB010000376.1, read as the reverse complement.
CTGAGTGAAGATGGCATCATCAGCCCGGCAGAAGCGGCGCGCACTATTGCACGTTGCTCGCAGGTGCAAAGCTCGCAAACACCTTTGGTGCGCTTAGGCAGCGTCAGCATGACCCGCATGGCCGACGGCAAGCCGCTGGACATTGACACCATGGCGCAGTGGCTTGCGGGCAGAGCCAATCTGAACTACCTGCGCATTGACCCACTTAAGGTAGACGTGGGCAAGGTTGCCGACAGCATGTCTGCGGTTTATGCAGAGCGCCACAAAGTGTTGCCGGTGCAAGTGACATCAACTGAAGTGGTGGTGGCTACGTCTGAGCCCTTTGTTACCGACTGGGTTAGCGAAGTGGAGCGTTACTCCAAACGCACGGTGCGCTTGGTGGTGTCTAACCCGCTCGACATTTCCAAGTACACGGCCGAGTTTTTCTCGCTAGCCAAGTCGGTGAAGGCGGCGCTTAAATCAGGTGGCAATGCGGGCGCGGCCAGCTTTGAACAACTTGTTGAGCTGAACAAAACCAGCAAACAACTCGATGCGAACGACCAGGGCGTGGTGCAGGTGGTGGATTGGCTCTGGCAGTACGCGTTTGACCAGCGGGCCAGCGACATTCACTTGGAGCCGCGGCGCGACCAGGGCGTGATTCGCTTTCGCATCGAAGCATGTTGCACCTGGTCTACCAAATGCCGATGGGCGTGCACAACGCCATGACAGCGCGTATCAAATTGCTGGGCCGCATGGACGTTGTGGAAAAACGCCGACCGCAAGACGGCCGCATTAAAACCCGCAACCAGCGCGGTGAAGAAACTGAAATGCGCTTGTCAACGCTGCCCACTGCGTTTGGCGAAAAAATGGTCATGCGTATTTTTGACCCGGACTCCACCGCTAAAGACCTTGACGCACTGGGTTTTGCTGACCACGATGCCGAGCGCTGGCAGCAGTTGGTCAAGCGCCCGCACGGCATTATTTTGGTGACTGGCCCTACTGGTTCAGGCAAAACCACCACGCTGTATTCAACGCTCAAACGCCTGGCGACCGAGGCAGTGAATGTCAGCACAGTTGAAGACCCAATCGAGATGATTGAGCCTTCGTTTAACCAAACGCAGGTTCAGCCGCACCTCGATTTTGACTTTCCGGAAGGCCTGCGGTCGTTGATGCGCCAAGACCCCGACATCATCATGGTGGGAGAAATTCGCGATTTGCAAACCGCTGAAATGGCCGTGCAGGCAGCGCTCACCGGGCATTTGGTTTTTAGCACGCTGCACACCAACGACGCGCCGTCGGCAGTGTCGCGCTTGATGGAACTCGGCATACCTGCTTACTTGATTAACGCCACGCTGCTCGGCGTGTTGGCGCAGCGCCTGGTGCGCACGCTTTGCACCAACTGCCGCGAAAAAGACGACGACATGGCGCGCGAAACGCTCAGCGAGCTGGTGGCGCCCTGGCAAATCAACGGCGGCTATCGGCCGTACAAGGCCGTCGGCTGTGTGGATTGTCGCCTAACTGGTTTTAGAGGCCGCATGGGTTTGTACGAGCTGCTCACGGTCACTGAAGGCTTCAAAGACAAAGTCACCAAAGAGCCGAGCATTGACGCATTGCGCAAGCAAGCGGTACTGGACGGCATGCGGCCGCTGCGCTTGGGCGGCGTGCTCAAAGTAGCCGAAGGTGTGACGACAATTGATGAAATTTTGGCATCAACGCCGCCCATGTCGTGACGGCCTGGAATCATTGGTTTTGCTGGTGCTGACTAGGTGAAAACGGCAATTTCTGGCAGCATAAATTTATGCATAATTAGTTATCAAATATAGCGAAAGGGATTCATTGTGAATATCAAAAGTCAAAAAGACTTTTTCTCAGGTCTGATGTTTATGGCGGTCGGCGTGGCATTCGCTTGGGGCGCTACCACTTACAACGTAGGCAGCGGCGCGCGCATGGGGCCGGGCTACTTTCCGTTGATGCTCGGCGTGCTGATGGCGGTGTTGGGTGCAGCAATCACGTTCAAGTCGCTGGTGGTTGAAACCGTTGGCGGCGACAAGATCGGCAAGTGGGCCTGGAAGCCGTTGGTGTTCATTATTTTGGCCA
>JANOWB010000375.1:0-3857 GCA_031417695.1 Polaromonas sp. | reverse complement strand
CGACTTCGCTGGATAAAACGCTCAACTCATAACAAGGAGTCTTCAGTTGAAAAAAATAGCATTTGGTATGGGCATTGTGGCCTTCCTGCTGGGCGGGTTATGGCTACTTCAGGGACTGGGCATCGTTCAGATGCAGCCTCTACTTTGCTTTGCAAACTGTGAACCTCTTAAAGGCGCATCCGTCACTTGGGCTTTCATTGGCGCGGCTGTGTTGGCGGCGGGCGGCAGCGCGTTGTTTTGGTCTTTGAAGCCACGTGCTAGCTAGCTCATGCAAGTTGCAGCCGAAGCACCCAGAGCGCTGGCCACCGAAGCACCAGATACTGCCGTGCCGCCCGTTTCCGGCACGCAACCCAAGCCCGCCATATCGCCTCCCAACGATGTTGTGTTTTCTGGCCGGGGTTTGTGCAAGGTATACCGCAGCGGCGAGGTTGAAGTCCACGCGCTGCGCGATGTCGATCTGGACATCAATCGTGGAGAGTTCGTTGTTTTATTAGGCGCATCGGGAAGCGGCAAATCTACGCTGCTGAATATTTTGGGTGGGCTTGACTTGCCATCCAGCGGCGAAGTGCGTTTTGCCGACCATGCATTGACCGGGGCCAGCGACAGTGAACTGACGACTTATCGGCGCGAGCATGTCGGCTTCGTGTTTCAGTTTTACAACCTGATTCCCAGCCTGACGGTGCGCGAAAACCTGGCGCTTGTGACTGACATTGCGAGTAACCCGATGCCGGTTGATGAAGCCATTGATCTGGTGGGCTTGACGCCACGGCGTGACCACTTTCCGGCCCAGCTGTCTGGCGGTGAGCAGCAGCGGGTAGCGATTGCGCGCGCCATCGTTAAGCGACCTGACGTACTGCTGTGTGATGAGCCAACCGGCGCGCTTGACTACGTGACGGGCAAGCTGGTGCTGGAGGTGATTGCAAAAATCAACGCTGAACTGGGCACCACGGCCATCGTCATCACGCACAACGCAGCCATTGCAGGCATGGCAGATCGGGTGATTTATTTGGCTGACGGGCGAATTCAGAAGGTCGAGGTCAACGCTCATAAAGTCAGCCCTTCGGAGCTGAGCTGGTGATGACAAGTTCCCCCCCGGGCGGCTGTGCCGCTCCCCCTCAGGGGGCAACGCTAGCGGCCAGGCAAAGCCCGATCCGCGGCGTTCGCTTGGCTGTTTCATGGATGTCATTTGACTTGGGTGACTTGAGACTAGAACGGTGGCCCAATTGAAAGCGCTAGATCGCAAACTGCTGCGAGACCTGCGCCTGATGTGGAGCCAGGTGCTCACCATTGCGCTGGTGGTGGCCAGTGGTGTGGGCGGCTTTATCACGACGCTGTCGGCGGTTGATTCACTGGAATTGGCGCGTGACCGCTTTTATGCCAGCGGCCATTTTGCTGATGTGTTTGCCAGCGTTAAACGTGCGCCCAATTCACTGACACAAACGCTACTCACCCTGCCAGGTGTGGCCGACGTGCAGACCACCGTGGAGGAGTTTGTTCGAATCGACTTGCCCGGGGTGGCTGACCCTGTGGTTGGGCAATTGATCGGTGTTGACCCGCAACTACCGACGCGCATGAATCGTGTGACGCTGCGCAATGGTCAGGCGTTGAGCACCACGGCGCTTAAAAACCAGGCAATTCCGGCACTGGTATCAGCCGCTTTCGCGGACGCACGCGGTTTGGTGCCGGGCACGCAACTGTCCGCTCTTATCAACGGCAAGCGCCGCACGCTGGAAATTACGGGCATTGCACTGTCACCTGAATTCATCTTTGCGGGCCAGCAGGGTGTGCCAGACCTGCGGGGGTTTGGGGTGTTCTGGGTACCGCGCGACACGCTGGCTGCTGCGTATGACATGAATGGCGCATTCAACCGCCTTGCTGTCAAACTGGCACCTGGCGCATCAGAAGGTGATGTGATTGCCAGGCTGTCAGCGCAGCTGTCGCGTTACGGCGGGCGCGAAGCCCATGGCCGAAAAGACCAAGGCTCACACGCGATTTTGGACAGCGAGATCAAACAGCAGCGCTTGCTGGGTACATTTTTGCCGTCAATTTTTCTTGCCGTCGCCGCATTCCTGCTAAACGTGGTCGTGTCCCGACTGGTAGCGACACAGCGCGAGCAGATTGCAGCACTCAAGGCGTTGGGTTACCCCAGCCGCACCATCGCTCTGCATTACTTAAAACTGGTGCTTGTCATTGTGGCGCTAGGCCTGGTGCTGGGCGTGTTGCTTGGCAACTGGCTGGGCACACAGTTTGTAGGCCTGTACGCGCAATCGTTTTACTTTCCGAATTTTGAGCACACGGTTGCCCCTTGGCTTTTGGCGGTCAGCATTGGCATTACCGTAACCACCGCAGTACTGGGCACACTCAACGCGATTTTGGCCACCGTTCGGCTGGCACCCGCCGAAGCCATGCGGCCGGCGGCGCCCGGGCGCTACCGACGCACGGTGGTCGAGCGGCTGGGCATTACCCGCATCTCGCCAGCGCTGCGTATGATTTTGCGCAACATGGAGCGGCGTCCGCTGCGTACAGCGCTGTCGATAGGCGGCGTTGCTGCGTCGGTAGCCATTGTTGTCATGGGCAACTACCTTAAAGATGCGATTGACTACATTGTTGACGCCCAATTTAATGTTGCCCTGCGTAGCGACGTGGTGGTGTGGATGGCGGAGCCTGCAAACGACAGTGCCAGATACGAGCTGGCACGCCTGCCCGGGGTGACGGCGGTTGAATCAGGGCGTGACGTGCCCGTGCGGTTTGTCAACGGACATATCAGCCAACGCGGTGCCATTCAAGGCTTTGCGCGGCATGGCGACCTGCGCCGTATCGTCGACCTGGACAAGCGCGTGGCCAGCCACCTTGACGGCGAAGGCCTGGTCATGGCCGACCGCCTGGCCGACAAGCTGGGCCTGCGCGTTGGCCAGACAGTGCGGGTGGAGGTGCTGGAAGGCACCCAGCGCACGGTGTCTGTGCCGTTAACAGCAACGGTGCGCGAAATGATGGGCCTAAGCGCCTACATGGAGCGCCGTGCGCTGAACGCGCTGCTGCAAGAAGGTGATCTGTCAACGCAATTTGCTCTGGCTATAGAACGAGGCCGCGAGGCTGACATGCTGCGGGCCAGCAAACAATTACCGCGCGTAGCTGGCGCATTCAGCAAAGCCACGGTGCTGCGCAACATGCAAGAAGTCAGCGCTCGCAACATTCGCATCATGAGCGCGGTGCTGACGATTTTTGCTGTGGTGATTGCTGTTGGCGTGGTTTACAACAATGCCCGCATTGCACTTGCCGAGCGCACCTGGGAGCTGGCCAGCCTGCGCGTACTGGGTTTTACGCGCACCGAGGTATCGGGACTGTTGCTAGGTGAAATGGCCATCGGTATTGCAATTGCCTTGCCGCTGGGAATGGCGTTGGGCTATGGGCTGGTGCATCAAGTCAGCGTGGCTATATCGTCCGATCAGTTCATGATGCCGGTCATTATTAAACCAGCGACTTATGCGTGGGCTGCCATTGCGGTAGTGATAGCGGGTGCGGCCAGCGCGCTGGTGGTGCGGCGGCGCATTGACCAGCTTGACATGGTGGCCGCGCTGAAAACCCGCGAGTGATCGCACGACGAATGGAGTAAGCACAACATGAAACGCAAAACCTGGATCATCGGGGGAGCTGCAGCCGTGCTGCTGGTGCTGGCTGTAGCGTGGGCATTTGCACCCAAGCCGGTAGAGGTGGAGCTGGCACCCGTAACGCAGGGCCCGTTTGAAACCACCATCGACGAAGACGGCAAAACACGCTTGAGCGACCGTTATGTGGTGTCCGCTCCGCTGGCCGGGCAGCTGGCACGCATCACGCTGAAAGAAGGGGATGCAGTGACA
>JANOWB010000374.1:0-4874 GCA_031417695.1 Polaromonas sp. | reverse complement strand
TGCTGGTGCTGCTGCTGACATCGAAGCCCGCGTCAAGCAAGTGCGCGTTCAGATCGAAGAAGCCACCAGCGACTACGACCGTGAAAAACTGCAAGAGCGCGTGGCCAAGCTGGCTGGCGGTGTTGCCGTGATCAAGGTTGGCGCTGCCACTGAAGTCGAAATGAAAGAGAAAAAAGCCCGCGTTGAAGACGCCCTGCACGCTACCCGCGCTGCGGTTGAAGAAGGCATTGTGGCTGGCGGCGGCGTTGCATTCTTGCGCGCCAAGCAAGCTGTTGGCACCCTGAAAGGCGACAACGCCGACCAGGACGCCGGCATCAAGCTGGTCATGAAAGCGATTGAAGCGCCTCTGCGCGAAATCGTGTTCAACGGCGGCGGCGAAGCGTCGGTGGTTGTGGCAGCTGTGATGGCTGGCAAAGGCAACTACGGCTATAACGCAGCCAACGAGACCTACGGCGACATGATTGAAATGGGCATTTTGGACCCAACCAAAGTGACCCGCACCGCACTGCAAAACGCAGCGTCTGTTGCCAGCCTGATGCTGACCACAGAAGCCATGATTGCAGAAGCACCAAAAGACGACGCCCCTGGCGGCGGCATGGGTGGTGGCGGTATGGGCGGCATGGGTGGTATGGGCGGTATGGATATGTAATGCAGCCATGAGATTTCAGACCGAGCGTCTGAGTCCTCAAGCGAACCCCGCACGGTGAAAACCTTGCGGGGTTTTTTACTGAATCATCTAAAATAAACATTTGATTTCACGCGATTCATTAAAACGCTCGCGCATTCAACATTGGAGTGACCCATGCTAAAAAGCTACAGCGCAGAAATCAGTGGCTCTCAGCTCATCTGGATCGACGAGCCGCCGAAAAATCTCAAGCGACAGCCTGTTTTGATTGTTATAGAAAATACGCCGCAACCAGCTGCTGAGTCCGTGCGCTACGATTTTTCGGATCTGGTGGGCCGCTTGGCTTGGCGTGGCGATGCAGTGGCTGCACAACGTGCGCAGCGCGATGCCTGGTGAACGCTATCTGCTGGACACCAATGCCTTGGTGGCATTGCTGGAAGGCCACGAAGCTTTGATTGCTCTGATCAAAGATGCCGGTTGGCTTGGGGTTTCTGTCATCAATGTGCTGGAGTTCCTAGGTTTCGGTGGTCTCACTGGGCCAGATCGCCTCATATTCACAGACCTGTTAAGCCGGATCACAGTTGTTGACTTGAACTACAGCAACACCGCATTGATGGAGCAAGTAGCGGAGTTAAGAAAAACCCGTGCTGTCAAACTGCCTGATGCCATTGTGATGGCTAGCGCAGCACTGCACGATGCCACCGTCATTACCAACGATGCCGTGCTGCTCAAGTTGGGCACAACAGAATCAGGCTACACAGCGCAAGCCTTTTGATGTGCCGCCACTGGCGTTACTGAATACGACAGCGGTAAACACTACGAGCCATGATTGCAGAAGCACCAAAAGACGACGCCCCGGGCGGCGGCATGGGCGGTATGGGCGGTATGGGCGGTATGGGCGGTATGGGCGGTATGGGTGGTATGGGTGGTATGGGTGGTGTGGGTGGTATGGGTGGTGTGGGTGGCATGGATATGTAATGCGCCGAAGGTTGCAGGTAATGCAGCTTTGAGGTTTCAGACCGAGCGTCTGAGTCCTCAAGTGAACCCCGCACGGTGCAAACCTTGCGGCTTTTTTTGAGCAGGCTAACAATTCAAACTAAACTGACGCTATGAAACCGCTTGTCTATATTGAATCCTCGGTGGTTAGCTATCTGACAGCTAGGCCATCAAGCGACCAGATTAGAAATTCATGGCAAGCAGTCACGCAACTATGGTGGACAACCAAGCTTGATTCGGTAACGGCTTGTATTTCACCCTACGTGATTCAAGAAATACAAGGCGGAGATGCAAACGCCGCCAAAGAGCGCATTGATGCAGTGCGTGCTTTACCAGTGTTAGAAATAAATGCCGACATTGAAGCTATCGCCGACTACTTGTTGTTAGGAGGCGGTCTTCCGCAAAAGGCAAGGCTGGATGCGCTTCATATCGCTTGTGCAGCTTTTCATTCAGTCAATATCTTGCTGACTTGGAACTTTAAACACATCGCGAACCCAGTCCAGTTGCCCATCATGCGGGGACTTTGCGCGGCCAAAGGCTACAGACTACCCGAGCTGGTTTCACCGCTAGAAATGCTGGAGAGCTAAACATGCAAACACTTCTATCACCCCCGTCAGCCAATTGGCATGATCCCATCATTGCTGAAATACATTCAGTCAGGCAGCAACTGAATGACAAATACCACGGTGATTTGCATGCATATTCCGAGGCTGCAACAGCTAATGCCCTGGCACTCGGATTTAAGTTCTACAGGCCACCCGGTAACAAGACTGGCCCCGCGGCGGGCAAGCCATAAAAATTAGACACTGCATTCAAGGCGCACCTACTTGCACGACCTGTTGCTGAACACCCAAAGCATCAATCGCACTGATCATCGTGTCATACATCGGCTTGGCACCTGCGCTTAACGCTTTGTACAAACTTTCGTGGCCTGGCTGGGTGGCTTTAGCTAGCTGACTCATGCCGCGGGCTCTGGCAACGTCGTTGACGGCCAAAAAACACAGCCGAGTTTGGGTCGGACAGCGCCGCTCACAATTCAAAATAAAAAAGGCAGCCAACTTTCGTTGCTGCCTTTTTTTCGTCTGATTCGGTTGCGTCAACAACCGACAGACGGGTTACTGATGTCTACTAGTTCGGGAAACCCGCTGCGGACAAACGACCGAAAACGAAGTCAGCTAGCAGTTGGTTTCCGTAAGGGCTTAAGTGAACGTTATCTGCGAAGTTGTAGCGGCTGACGTCAATGGGAGGGACAGTGCCTGCCTTGACACCCAATGTGCTGAGAGGTGTGCAAGTGATAGACGGACCGCCCGCTGGCGTAGACGTAACAGAATCAAAGTCATTGCCAAACGGGTTCCCAGAGGTAGCTAAAGCGCCAACAGCGCAGGCTGGATCAGTTACGTTAGTTAGACCAAAATCCGCAGGCTTAAGCACTTGTGCACGGCCTTGAGCCAGTGCATCGACGATGGTCGCCTCAGGAACACCCGCCAAGCCCATTGCCACCGCAGTGTTGAATGTCGTGGAAAGCAGCGTTAGAAAGCCAGCAGTACCAGGCGCACCGATGTCCAAAGATTTTGCGAACGGCGTCTGTCCCACGTCTGGCAAATTAATCACAGCAACAAACTTGGCGCCTTTTGCCACGATCAGCGTCTTGATGTACGTAGCCAGCTCGTTTCCTGCCTTGGTCATGCCAGCAACAGCGGCACCTCGAGCGGCAGTAACTGCCGCTGCACCACCAGGGAAAACTGAGTCTTTTTGAGCTTGAGTCCAACCCGCAAAAGTAGCGGCGCCAACTGCTGCTGCGCCACCTCCGAGCGCACCGCCGACGCCACCCAAGTTTAGGAACACATCGTTTCCTCCCGCAAGCACTACAACCAGTTCTGTTGGACTGAAAACGCCTCCGGGCGCTAGTGCGAGATGGTTGTTGATTTGGTTTAAAACCGGAAGCGCGGTGAAACCGAGCTTGGCGGGGTTGTCACCCGCCGGTACGCCGGCTGCCGCCACAGCATCTTGAATTGCCTTGCTGGCAGGACCAAACGCACTGGTGACACGGGAGCTGCCTTGCGCATAATTTTTGCAGGCAGGGTTCTTCACAATTGCCGGGCTTGTTGCCCCAGAAACGGCCAACGGCGAATATCCCGTTTCGGCTGCGCACGGCGCTGGCAAACCGTATTTAGCTGCAAGCACTTCAGTCCAGTTTTTAGCCGTCGGCGAATTAACTGTGAACTGCCCGCCACCCACAGCAGCGATAGTGCCAGCTTTGTAAGTACCCACGTCACTCAAGCTGTCGCCGAAAGTGACCATTTGACTGAACTTAAAAGGCGTTGACGGAGGCGCATCGCCACCGCCGCCACCGCAACTGGCGAGCAAGGCCGCAAATGCCAGCGTCAAAAGAACTTTTTTCTGTTGTCTCATCATGAACCCTTTTAATAATAGAACGACCGTACTTTTTTCCACACCAGATAGTAGCCATTACTGGGCGAAAACGGGACAGGGTAAGTCCGAGTGAAATGATGCATCCGCGACAGCCCTATGTATCGCGTGGCTATTTTCTTAACCGAGCGCCTAACTGCGCTAACGTTTTTGCAGTCGAGTGGGCGCGGCTGGGTAGCGGCCAGCTTATTTGCGCAGGCGGGCCAGCAAGCCGGCGGTGGATGCGTCTAACCCGGCAACGTTGCCGCTATGCAAACGCGGCTCAATATCTTGCGCCAGCACTTTGCCCAGCTCTACGCCCCACTGGTCAAAACTGTTGATGCCCCAGATACTGCCGCTGACAAAGACGCGGTGTTCTTGCAGCGCCAGCAGCGCGCCCAGGCTGGCGGGGGTGAGCCTGTCGAGCAGCAAAAAAGTGCTGGGCCGGTTGCCCGGAAAGTGCTTGTGACCACCGCTGTCTGCTTTGCCCACCATCAGTGCTTGCGCCTGTGCAAGTGCGTTGGCCAGCAGCTTGTTGTTGTGTCCGGGCAAAGAATGCCCCGCTTTTTTAACGGCGATGAACTCAACCGGGATAACCGCCGTGCCCTGGTGCAGCATTTGAAAGTACGCGTGCTGGCCGTTGGTGCCGGGCTCGCCCCACAGCACGGGCGCGGTGTCAAAAGGCAGCGCATTGCCCTCGCTATCCACACGCTTGCCATTGCTTTCCATTTCGAGTTGTTGCAAGTACGCGGGCAAGCGGCGCAGCGCGCTGCTGTACGGCGCAATGCTGCGGCTGGTGAAGCCGTAAAAATTACGGTACCAAATGTCTACCAGCGCCAAGCGC
>JANOWB010000373.1:0-3372 GCA_031417695.1 Polaromonas sp. | reverse complement strand
CGTGGTGGGCGCGCCCATCAAAGGCCGGGTGCTGATCGTTGATGACGTGATGTCGGCCGGCACGGCAACCCGTGAGTCGATTGCCATTATTTTGGCGGCAGGCGGCACGCCCCACGCAGTGGCCATTGCACTAGACAGGCAAGAAAAAGCAATAGAAAACGGTGTGGATGTAGCCCACAGTGCTGTGCAGTACGTTACTAATCAGCTGGGGTTGCAGGTTTGCGCTATTGCACGTTTAACTGATTTGCTCGACTATCTTCAAAAGCGAGAGTCGGAAGCAAACGCAACGGCTGGCCTGAATAGTGCTGCTCATCAGGCAGAAGCCGGTAGTTATGCGGAAGTTTTGGCATATCGGGAGCGGTACGGTGTTGATTAGACGAAATCTGGTCCCTCGCGCACTGAACAATGAGATGGCTGTTTACAAAAATGTCACTATTTGGTGTAACAAGAGTAGAAAGGCGACGTGAAGTGAGTAAGTTAGCAATCGTTGTGGCGGTGATTGTTGCGGCAAACGCAGGCGGCTTTGCTGCGGCGCAAAGCATTTACTCGTGCGTTGATGCCAAAGGCCGCAAACTCACGTCTGATCGGCCTATTGCGGAGTGCAACGACCGTACCCAGCGCGAGCTTTCGCCGCAAGGCACCACCAAGCGTATTGTCGGCCCCACGCTCACTGCACAAGAGCGCACCGCGCAAGAAGACAAAGAAAAAGCCGCGCTCGAAGAACGCGCCGCAGCGATGGAAGAAAAGCGTCGTGACCGCGCGCTGCTGTCGCGCTACCCCAACAAAGCCGTGCACGACAAAGAACGCGCACAAGCCATAGAGCAAGTCAATGAAGTGATCAAGGCATCAGCCAAACGCACGCAAGAGCTGGCAGAGCAGCGCGCCTCAATCAGCATGGAGCTGGAGTTTTACAAAAAAGACCCGAGCAAAGCGCCCGCAGCTTTGAAGCGGCGGGTAGACGAAAACGACGCCAGCGTGGCAGTGCAAAGGCGGTTTTTAACCGAACAAGATCTTGAAAAGCAACGCGTTAATTTGCGCTTTGATGAAGAGCTGGTCAAGCTGAAGCAGCTGTGGGCCATGGCGGGTGCGCCCGTAGTTGCTGCTGGTGACGAAGCGCCCGCCCGTGCCACACCAAACGCGCAAAAAAAGCCGAATTCGCCTCAAATTAAGTATTAAACAGGGCTGTAGCCCAATCAATACGGGCGCGAGCAGCTCATTAAATAATAGCATTTTTAAGCTGCGGTTCCCCTACAGCGTGGCGTTTAAAGCCACTAAGCCAGTTTTTTAGCCAGCAGCGCGTTGACTTGCGCTGGGTTGGCTTTGCCTTTGGTTGCTTTCATTGCTTGGCCGACCAACGCGTTCATGGCTTTGGTGTTGCCCGCGCGAACTTCTTCGACGTTTTTGGCATTGGCCGCTAGAACTTCGTCGATGATTTTTTCGAGTTCGCCGGAGTCGCTGATTTGCTCCAGGCCTTGCTCCTTTATGACGCTTTCCGCGCTACTTCCTGGAAGACTCCACATGATTCCAAACGCCATTCGGGCAAGGCTATTCGATACTCTGCCATCGGCGATACGAACGATTAAATCAGCTAACTTAGCTGCACTAACGTTCACCTGTTCAATCGTTTTCTCATCCCCTTTAAGCAGACGGGACAACTCTCCTGTAATCCAGTTGCTCGCAAGCTTGGGTTGATTGCTGGCCGCACAAACTGCTTCGAAGTACGCTGCCATCGGCTTGTTCTGCGTAAGCTGTCCAGCATCGTATTCAGTCAACCCGTATTGCGAAACAAACCGCGCCGCCATCACACGCGGCAGCTCACTCATGTCCGCGCGCGTCTTCTCCACCCAATCCCGCCCAATCACCAACGGTGGTAAATCCGGGTCCGGAAAATACCGGTAATCCGCCGCATCTTCCTTGCTGCGCATGGCGCGCGTCTCACCCGTGTCGGGGTCAAACAGCACGGTGGCTTGTTGAATTGCTTGGCCGTCTTCAATCTGCTCAATCTGCCAGCGAATTTCATAGTCCATCGCCTGCTGCATAAACTTGAAGCTGTTCAGGTTTTTAATCTCACGCCGCGTGCCCAGCGCTGCGCCGGGTTTGCGCACCGACACGTTGGCATCGCATCTGAAGCTGCCTTCTTGCATATTGCCGTCGCAAATGCCAATCCAGGTCACGATTTTGTGCAGCTCTTTGGCGTAGGCAACCGCCACTGCCGATGAGCGCATGTCGGGCTCGGTCACGATCTCTAGTAGCGGCGTGCCCGCACGGTTTAAATCAATGCCGCTCATGCCAACAAAGTCTTCATGCAGCGACTTGCCCGCATCTTCTTCGAGGTGGGCGCGCACCAGCCGAACGGTTTTCTTTTCGTCACCCAAAAAGAACCCAACCGCACCGCCCTGCACCACCGGAATCTCAAACTGGCTGATCTGGTAGCCCTTGGGCAGGTCAGGGTAAAAGTAGTTTTTACGCGCGAACACACTGCTCTCAGCAATGTGCCCGTTCACCGCCAAACCAAATTCAATGGCCCGCTGCACTGCGCCTTTGTTCATCACCGGCAGCGCGCCGGGCAGCGCAAAGTCCACCGCAGAAGCATTGGTGTTTGGCTCTGCACCGAACGAAGTCGATGCGCGGCTGAACAATTTTGATTCAGTGGTCAGCTGGGTATGCGTTTCAAAGCCGATGACAACTTCGTAGCCTTGAACTAGAAGTGATTTTGTTGTGCTCATACCGAACCCTCCGGCTTGCGCATATGCCAATCCGTAACCAGCTGAAACTCATGCGCCGCGCCGAGCAATTGCGCTTCTTTGAAATAGTTGCCAATCAACTGCAAACCCACTGGCATTCCGTGTGCGCCGAAGCCTGCGGGAACACTCATGCCGGGCAGGCCAGCAAGGCTGCTCGACAAAGTGTAAATATCAGCCAGGTAGTTGGCGACCGGGTCGGCTTTGTTTTCGCCAATCTTCCAGGCCACGGTGGGTGACACCGGCCCGGCAATGATGTCGCACTGGGTAAAGGCTTTCTGAAAATCTTGTGCAATCAGGCGTCGGATTTTTTGCGCTTTCAGGTAGTAAGCGTCGTAGTAACCATGCGACAGCACGTAGGTGCCGATCATGATGCGGCGCGTGGCTTCATCACCAAAGCCTTCTGAGCGCGACTTTTTGTACATGTCGTTCAGATCGCTGTATGTGGCCGCTCTATGTCCATATCTCACGCCGTCAAAGCGGCTCAGGTTGCTGCTGGCTTCTGCGGGTGCGATGACGTAGTAAACCGGAATAGACAACTCGGTGAGCGGCAGATCAACTTCAACCAAAGTTGCGCCCAGCTTTTCATATTCAGCCAGCGCTGCGCGCACGGCGGCCAGTACATCGGGTG
>JANOWB010000372.1:0-1867 GCA_031417695.1 Polaromonas sp. | reverse complement strand
CTTACGGCTTGGGCGAGGTGAAGGTGCTTGACGTCAAGGGCGTGAACATGAACATCACGCCTGTTGAAGAAATCGAAGAAGCGCCGCCTACTTTTGGCAAGCCTGCAGCGCCGGCGAAGTGATGCGCTGATGCGCTGATTTAAAAGCTGATTTTATTTGGAGGGTGTTTTCCCGCCAGTCGCGCTTTTTGGCCGCTGGCGGGTTTTTTTTAGTGAATTGAGGTACGCTTTGTGCCATGAATTCACGCGACTCAACGACTGCGCTTACCCCGGCTGACATTTCCCGCATCATTGAAATGGCGTGGGAAGACCGCACCACTTTTGAGGCGATTGAAACTCAGTTTGGACTCAATGAATCGGCCGTGGTGGCCCTGATGCGCAGTGAAATGAAAGCTTCGTCATTTCGCATGTGGCGCAAACGCATGGCGGGGCGGGTGACCAAGCATGCGGCTTTGCGGCCACAAGAGATGAATGACGGCGGCCCGCATATTGCGCGGCACCGCATACCTCAACGCTAGGGCACTCCAATAAATTCATTTTTCAGGGGAATTGCGGCACTAAACCTAAGTGAACGCGTAGCATTCGGCGGTGCTCGGAATCCTCATGCACACAAGTGCGCGCCTAGGTCCTGCGCTCCGTGCGCCTTGCACTTCACCCCGAAAATCTGAATTTCTTGAAGCGCCCAAATACACGATTTAAGCCTGCCTCTGCGCTGGCATAGTGCCAGTACGCACAGCCGCCAGCCCCTGCAGCACATTACCCACCACAATCACGCTAGGGCTTTCCAGCCGTTCACGTTCAATCGTTGCGCGCAGGCTGCCTAGCGTGGCAACGGCGTGTCGCTGGGTGGGCAAGCTGGCGTTTTGAATGATGGCCACTGGCGTGCTGGTGGCCAGCCCTGCTAGAAGCTCGTTTTGAATCTGCTCAGCGCCCGTTACGCCCATGTAAATCACCAGCGTTAACTTGGCCTCAGCCGCGGTAGACGCCAGCATTGCCCAGTTGGTACCTGCATCGCCCGGCTTGGCGTGGCCGGTCACAAACACTACGCCGTGCGCGTGGTCGCGGTGCGTCAGCGGCACGTTCAGTGATGTGAGGGCCGCCAGGCCAGATGTAATACCGTTGAGCACGGTGACTTCAACACCTGCAGCGCGCAAGGCTTCAATTTCTTCGCCACCGCGCCCAAAAATAAACGGATCACCACCTTTGAGGCGCACCACGTTGTCGCCTTCTATAACGGCCATGACCATCAATTTTTCAATAAAGGCCTGGGGTGTGGACTTGCAGCCGCCGCGCTTGCCGACATAAACGATTCGTGCGTTGGCATTGGCAAAAGCGACAATATCGGGGTTGACCAGGTCGTCAACAAACAGCACGGTTGCGGCTTGGATAGCTTTGAGCGCCTTGATGGTCAACAGCTCCGGGTCACCTGGGCCGGCGCCCACAAGGGTGCATCGTCCCGCACCTACGAGGGTGCATTGTTCGTTCGCGATCAAGGTGCTTTTGCCTGAAAAATGAGTGCTGTTCATAACTGTTTAATAAGACGCAAGATGTGTTCCACCTGCGCACTAATGGAAGCGGGAGCAGATTGCTTGCCCGCCAACACCGATTTTATATAAGCCGCAGTAGTTTCGGCATCGGTTGTTTTGGGCAAGTCGGGCAGGGTGCTGAGCGTGCCTGCTTGCGCTTCTTGCAGCAAGTGCCGCTGGCCGTTGATGAAGGCTTCCATTTGGGGCATCCGGCGCGCGTCAGCCACCACCTCGCCTTCGGTGCCGCGCAGCAGCATGGCGTTGGTATGAGTCAGCTCAAAAGTTTGCGCCATCGACACTGCGTATTCAGGGTGCGTGTAGCTGCTGATGACCAGTGCTTCG
>JANOWB010000371.1:0-6918 GCA_031417695.1 Polaromonas sp. | reverse complement strand
GCACTTCATCCCGAAAATCTGAATTTTTAGAAGCACCTTTAGATTAGTCAAGTTAGTTTGCCAAGATAAAAACAGGAGACATCAACATGAAGCAACTTCGCGTTTATTTTTTAGCCGCACTGTGCCTGCTGCTGGCTTGGGCCGCGCATGCGGGAGAAGTCATTACTGAAACTTTCAAGTCAGAAGCCATTGGGCGCGACTACAAGTACACCGTGTACCTGCCCGACGGCTACAAAACGGACACCCGCAAGTACCCGGTGCTGTACTTGCTGCACGGCGCCGGAGGTGACGAAAACGAATGGCTGGCCAAAGGCGGGGCGCGGGAAACGATGGACGCGCTGATCGCCCGCAGGCTGATCAAACCAATGATCGTCGTGATGCCCGGCCACACCGCTGCGTGGTGGGTTGATGGTGCCAAAGAAAAAGGCGAAACCGCGCTGGTCAAAGAAGTCATGCCGCATGCTGAAGGCAAATACCGCATCGACGCCGTGCGCGGTAACCGGCTGATTGCGGGCTTGTCGGCCGGTGGTTTTGGCGCGCTGAACCTGGTGATGAAGTACCCGCAAATGTTCGCCGCCAGCGCCATTTTGAGCCCCGCCATTTACGACCCCGTGCCGCCGCCAACGTCTTCGGGTGTGCGTAACCCGCCGTTCCAAAAAGACGGCAAGTTTGATGCAGATTTGTGGAAGTCGCTCAACTACGTGAGCCACATTGACGGCTACAAAAAGTCCGGCGTGATTGTGCCGCTGTACATCAACTCGGGCGACCACGACACCTTTGGCATTGCCCTGCAAGCGGCCATGCTGTACGACAAGCTGCGCCTGCACCAACCCAAAGACATAGAGCTGCGCGTGATCGACGGCGACCATGAATGGATGGTGTGGCGCGACACGCTGGGCGATGCGCTGCAGTTCATGAACCTGCGTATTACCGGGCCCAAATAGCTTTGACTCGGCATGTAGGCGCCAGTGCTGTTGCCCCGGCTTTTAGCGGGCAGCGATGACCACATCATTCATTGCCGGGCTGGCACTTAGCGGCTCATTGATCATTGCCATTGGCGCGCAAAACGTGCACGTGCTGCGCCAGGGCATTCGGCGTGAGCATGTGGCGCTGGTGGTGCTGACTTGTGCGCTCGTTGATGCGATTTTGATGGCGGTGGGGGTTTTTGGGGTAGCAAGCGCGGCCCGGCTGCATCCGGGTGTTTTGACTTGGGTCACTTGGCTGGGAGTTTCGTTTTTGCTTGGCTACGGGCTAACCGCTGCTTGGCGGGCTTGCAAGTCAAGCGCCCTGCAGGTAGCGGCTGGGCACGATGCGGCGCGCGGCCTCGCAGTAGCGCTAGGCCAAACGCTGGCAGTGTCGCTGCTGAACCCGCATGTTTACCTGGACACCGTGTTTCTGGTCGGTTTGGTTGGTTCGCAGTACCTGTTTCAAGACAGGCTGCTGTTCTGGGCCGGCGCAGCCAGCATGAGCCTGCTGTGGTTTGCCGCCATTGGTTTTGGTGCACGCTGGCTGGCACCCGTGTTTGCCAGGCCGCCGGCCTGGCGGTTGCTAGACGCCTTGCTGGCGCTGACGATGTTTTACCTGGCCTTCAATTTACTTCAGTCGCTGCGCACGTGACTTTGCCAGCGCCGCTTCAATCACCGACTGCTTGGTGGTCGTTTCAACGGTGTTTTGAGGCGTTTTTAAGGGTGTTTTTGCGGTTTTACGCAATGAATTCGGGCGCGAGCAGCTATGAAATGTATAGCGTTCAAGGGCTTGGTCGGCTTGCCCCTGCGACCACGCAGCCCAGCCGGTGAGTTCTCCCGTGACGTTTTCCAGGCTGATGCAGTCAACCGGGCAAGCCGCAATGCACAGCTCGCAGCCCGTGCAGTGCGGCTCAATCACGGTGTGCATCATCTTGTTGCTGCCCAGTATGGCGTCGGTTGGGCAGGCGGGTAGGCACAGCGTGCAGCCAATGCTCCAGGCTTCGTCAATTACCGCGATGCTGCGCGGTGCATCAAGACCGTTGGCAGGGTTTAAGGGCAGGGCGGCTTGGCCCATGATGGCTGCCAGTCGAGCAACGCCAACAGAGCCGCCAGGCGGGCATTGGTTGATGGCTGCGTTGCCCGTGGCAATCGCCTCTGCATAGGCGAGGCAGTCAGGGTAGCCGCAGCGCGTGCACTGCGTTTGCGGCAGCGCGGCGTGAAGCTGACTGGTCAGGTTGGCCAGCGATGAAGTAGCGGGGTGGATCACCCCGGTATTGTCCTGCTTTATTTGCTGCGCGCAGCTTTGACTGGCACCCGCTTGGCAGCCGTTTTAGCCATCGGTTTAGCTACGGCTTTAACAAGAGGTTTAACGACAGGTTTGGCAACAGGTTTAACAGCAAGTTTACCAACAGGTTTTACCACAGCCTTCACCAGCGCTAGCTTTTTAGGAGCTGCTTGCGCCCGTATTGATTGGCTTACACCGGAGTTTATAAGCAAGCTAGATGGTTTTTTCAGGGCTTTATTGGCCTCTAAAATAAACGCAGTCACGGCCGGGTACACCGCCTCGCGCCAGCGCCTGCCGCTAAAAATACCGTAGTGCCCGGCACCGAGTGCTTCAAAATGATGTTTATGCCCAGCAGGCACGCCAGTACACATGTCTAAAGCCGCACGGGTTTGGCCTGAACCTGAAATATCGTCCAGCTCGCCCTCAACCGTCATCACGCGGGTGGTTTTAATATCGCCAGGTTTGACGCGCTCCAGCTGGCCCTTGACTGACTTCACGTCCCACGTGCCGTTGACCAGTTTGTATTTTTGAAACACCACGTCAATGGTTTCCAGGTAGTAATCCGCGTCCATATCGAGCACGGCGTTGTACTCGTCGTAAAACTTGCGGTGAACTTCGGCGCTGGCCTCATCACCTTTGACCAGGTTTTTAAAGTAATCGAAGTGGCTGTTGGCGTGGTTACTGGGGTTCATGGCCACAAAGCCGGTGTGCTGCAAAAAGCCCGGGTACACGCGGCGGCCTACGCCTGCAAAGTTGCTCGGCACTTTGTAAATCACATTGTTTTCAAACCACGAAAACGGCTTGTTCACGGCCAGGTTGTTCACGCTGGTTGGCGACTTGCGCGCATCAATCGGCCCGCCCATCATGGTCATCGACAGCGGGGTGGTTTCACCGCGCGATGCCATCAAACTGATAGCAGCAAACACAGGTACGGTCGGCTGGCACACGCTGATCACGTGGCAATTGCCGTACTTGCCCTGCAGGTGGCGAATGAACTCTTGCACGTAGTTCACGTAGTCGTCCAGGTGAAACTCGCCTTCAGAAAGCGGAATCAAACGTGCGTTTTTCCAGTCGGTGATGTAGACCTTGTGGTCTTTGAGCATGGTTTTAACCGTGTCGCGCAAAAGTGTTGCGTAGTGGCCCGACAGCGGGGCAACAATAAGTACGGCCGGCTGGTCTTTAAGCTTGGCCAGCACGTCGGTATCGTCTGAAAAGCGTTTGAATCGGCGCAGTTCGCAAAACGGCTTGTCGATTTCGATGCGTTCATGAATCGCAATTTCAACCTGGCCATCGTTGATGGTTTGAATGCCAAAAGTTGGCTTTTCGTAGTCTTTGCCTAAGCGGTAAATCAGCCCGTAGCCCGCCGCCATGCGCTGAACAAACGGGTTTTGCGCCAATGGCCCCGTCGTGCTGCCGTACATTTTGGCGGCAGCTTGCGCAAAGTCGACAAACGGCTCCATCAGGGTACGCTGGGTTTCGTAAGCTTGGTAAAGCATGGCATGAACCTTTGGAGAAAACTAAAATTGCTGCACTGCAACAATATAACAGTTGCAAGGTTTGTAATCTGGAGTAGCCACTCCAATCACAAAAATTTGACAGCGCCTAGTGTAAGCAAAACTTGACACATCTGCTGAGTATTTTGGCGAATCTTGCGGGCAGCCTTCATGCGAAGGTTGTGCCAGACTCGCGTCTTAGCCCAACTTCACCTTTGCACTTTTAACGTCAAAACCATCCAAGCATTTATGCCAGACACGCCCATCGACCAAATCGCATCGTTGCGTAAATCAGACCGAATGCCTGTGCTCTTTTTAGGCCACGGCAGCCCCATGAACGCGCTGCCGGGAAATGAGTACTACCAAAGCTGGCAAACGCTGGGCGCTGAGTTCGGCGCAAACTGGCCGCGCCCGCAACTGATTTTGTGCATTTCTGCCCATTGGTTAACGGGTGAAAATGGTGATGGCTGGCAGCTGACAGCGATGCCGCAGCCCAAAACCATTCACGACTTTGGCGGCTTTCCGCAAGAACTGTTTGACCAGCAATACCCCGCGCCGGGCGACACGGCGGCAGCGCGTGCCATCAGCCAGATCGTTCGGCAACGCGGGTCGCAGCCGCTGGGGCTCGACGTCGACCAATGGGGCCTTGACCACGGCGCGTGGGGCGTTTTAAAGCCGATGTTTCCTGCGGCAGACATTCCCGTTATTCAGCTCAGCATGGATTATTCAAGGCCGCCAGAAGACCACTACGCGCTGGCGCAGCAGCTTAAAAGCCTGCGCGAGCGGGGCGTGTTGATTGTGGGCAGCGGCAACGTTGTTCACAACTTACGTGAAATGCAACGTGGTGCAGCAGCCAGCCAAGCCTACGACTTGGCAATTGAGTTTGACCAAACCACCGCTGGGCATATTCAACAAGGCAATATGGGCGCGCTGCAAAACTTTTTAAAACTGGGCAGCTTGGCCAAAATGGCGCACCCCACACACGAGCACTATTTGCCGCTGCTGTATGCGGCAGGCGCGGTTGAGGGCAATGAGCCCATGCGGTTTTTTAACACCAGTTTTCAGGGCGGATCGATTTCTATGCGGTCTGTGCTGTGGGGTTAGTTGGTAATGCCAAGGTGGCAATCACAGGTTGCCAGCGCTGCGTTTGTCGGCTATCTTTGCGGTGGCCCGAAGTGGCTATGACTTTTTAACTACCAGGAGTTTTGTATGTCCGTTGCCAAAGTACTAGAGATCACATCCAGCAGCAAAAAGAGTTTTGACGACGCCGTGAGCGCCGGAATCGCCCGCGCGTCGGAGACCATCGCCGACATTCAAGGCGCCTGGGTGCAAGACCAAAAAGTGGTGGTCAGCAAAGGCAAAATCACCGAATATCGGGTCAGCATGAAAATCACTTTTGTGCTGGCCGGCAAAAAGAAATAGCACTGATGCGGGCGTAGAAAAGCTATTTTTTTAGTAGCTGCTCGCGCCCGATTTTATTGGGCTACAGGCCTGAATTGCTATAAATTTGAGTCATATTTCGGCTTTTTAGCCTCGGTTTGGCTGCACTCGCAACCCAAATAACCACGACGCCCTTTTTAATTAAATTTCACAGCTGCTGCAGTGCCTGAGTTTGGCGGGCACCAGCTGCGAGACTTTCATTGCAAATCAACCACGGTTGTGAACGGCTCAGCTGTGATGTGGGCGTTTGAGTCAGGCGGTGTATCAGCCTGCAGACCAATGAATACCGGCGCGAGCAGCTACTAAATAGATAGTATTTGAACATCGCTTTGAAGCCCCAGCCAAGTAGCTGCGGCCGCCCGCAACGCTGCTGGGTTGCCCGTGCTGATGAATTCAACTGGTTGAACGGGTGGCTGCTGCACACGCTTTTCGCCCGCCAGTCGAGCGGTTTGCCGAGCCACGGCTTCGCCCGTGTCCAGCAGCTGTACTTTTGTGCCAACGAGCGCTGCAATGTGCTGCGCTGCAAACGGATAATGCGTGCAGCCTAGAACCAGGGTGTCCACCGGGGTAGCGCCGTTTCCGCTATTTTTGGCAGTATTTTGACTATCAAATAGACCTGAAGCCGTTATTATTCGGGCGCAAGCAGCTATTAATTCAGTAGCGTTTGATTGGTGAACCGACTTCTCAATCGCCTCAGCCAGGCCGTCGCAGGGCAGCAATTCAAAGCGTGCCTGCCCAGATTGCGCTGCCAGCAGCGCCGCAAACCGCGCGCTGCCTAGTGTGCTGCGCGTAGCCATCACAGCGATGCGCTTGGTTTTGCTAAGCGATACGGCTGGCTTTAAAGCAGGCTCTACGCCGATGATGGGCAAGTCAGGGTAACGCGACCGCAGCACGTCAATTGCAGCGGCGGTGGCCGTGTTGCAAGCCACCACTAGCGCCTTGATGTTTTGCTTTGCTAAATGCGCAGCGATTTTTAACGACCGGTCAACCACATGCGCATCGTCCCGCTCGCCATACGGCGCGTGGCCGCTGTCGGCAAGGTAGATGAATTGCTCGTTCGGCAATTCAGTGCGTAGCGCTTTTAAAACACTCAGGCCGCCTATGCCGGAGTCGAATATGCCTATGGGTTGGGTCATGTCGTGGATCAAGGTTCGGGTACGAACCCGCTGGATGCGCACCACTGGTCGAAGTGGTGACGCAACTCTTCTGGCAGTTCAAGCACAAAGTCGATGTTTAACGGGTGGGAGGTCTGCAGAAAATACCGTGCGGCATCCATCAGCACATTGCCTTGGCGGCGATCTTTTTCTTTTTTATCCGCGCGTCTTTCAGGTTTGTCAGCCAACCACAGTTTGTGTAGCGCCATCCAGCGCGGGTCAGGCACGACCAGTGGTGCAGCGCGGCCCCTTATAGTGGCCACAACAACGCTGACCGTTATGCCTTTGAGCAGCCACTCTTGTTCGATCAACGACGCCATCGGGTCAAATGCTTCGTTTTTTGGCAGTGGGTGCGTACTGGGCGCAGCCAGCAGTTCGACCTCATAGCCGTCGCTGCTAACCGCCTGATACGGTTTGCGGGGTGAAATGCGGTAGCTGCTGTCGATGCTTTTTAGGACGCTGAAAAGGGTTTTAGTTTTGGCGGGTTGGTTGCCGAGTAGCGTTGCCAGCGAGACCTTGCTGCCCCTGCACCACGCCAAGTCAAAGTCCTCGGTTTCTTCGTTGCCTGTGGGCAGCTTGGC
>JANOWB010000370.1:0-20143 GCA_031417695.1 Polaromonas sp. | reverse complement strand
GAGGAGCGCAGGATTAGACGGATAAAAATTTTAGATGTCCGACGACAGCGAAGCTGGCTAGTTTCTAAAATTTCCGGCTAAGCCGAGCACCGCAGGGTATCCGCAGCGAAGCGAAGGATCGCAGACAGTAGGGTCGCCTTTTCTTTTGCTTACTTTGCTTTTGGCGAAGCAAAAGAAAAGTGAGTTGCTGCCGGGCAACCCCCGGCACTTGCAATGAAGGCGAACGTAGCTATTAATAAATGAGCTGCTTGCGCCCGTATTTAAACAGCCACAGCACTAAAAGAACCTCACCCAACCCCACAACACTTCTTAAACTTCTTCCCACTCCCACAAGGGCAAGCCTCATTACGCCCAGGCGTAGCCACTGCACGCACCGTTTCAATGCGCGGCCCAATAGTCAGCCACAACTCACGCAAGTCATACACCGCCCAAATCGCCTCGCCAAACGCATTGAGCCGCGCAATGCTGGTACTCGGTGCGCCTTCTTCATTTAAAGGCGACACCTCCGGCGGGGCTGCATCGTCTTCTGTCATGGCCACCACGGCCACCAGGGCGTCGTCCAGCCATTTGGCCGCGTCTTTATCGCGTGGCGCGGCCCACTCTTCTGGCCAATATTCCACCGCAAACATAAAGCCCAACGCCCACACCTGCGCAAATGCGGGCATGTCTTCTTCGCTAAATTTGGCTTGCTCTTCAGACGGCATTTCTGCTATGGCGCCGCGGATGTCCATTACTTCGGGGTGGTAGCAGCGCTCGTCTTCAAGGCTGTCGACCTTGGCGTCAAGCGCCGTACAGACTTCGACCCAGCGCTGATGCCACAGCGCCATGAACTGAGCCTGCTGCGCGTCGTTCTTGAAAGAGCCGCCGTCAGCATCGGGCGCCTGATTGGCCTCTGGCGTGCCCAGTAGCGCCGCCAAATACTCACTTGCGGCCACTGGCCTGCGCATACAAATCACTGCAGCCATGAAGCCTTCGCAAAATTCCCACTGCGGCGTTTCGTCGTAACGCAGCCGCAGGTCGTCCAAGATGGCGTCCAGCTCGTCGAAGGCTTCAACCTCCATCAGTGGTAAGTTCGCCTCTGGTGCGGCATTTTTTGTCATATTGGGCAGCAAACTTTGGGCTATTGAGGGTTAAGCAAGGACGCGACGCGTTGCGCTTTTATGATGGGCAGTGTAGCTTTGCACTGCCTGCATCTATCTGTAAAAATTTCAACTGCTCTCATGATAAAAAAACTCGACTCTGCCCTGCCAGTGCGCTACAGCTTTTTGGGCCTCTGCGCTTTTGGCGCACTGCTGGCGCTTTTTAGCGTGATCGCCTTTGGGGTGGGATGGATGGCGCTGCTCGTTTGCACGGCGTTGGTCGGCGTCGGTGTGCATGACCTCAGGCAAACCCGGCACGCTATTTTGCGCAACTACCCGGTCATTGGCCACCTGCGGTTTTTGTTTGAATTTGTCCGGCCTGAAATTCGCCAATACTTTATTGAAAGCGACGCTGAAGCCGCGCCGTTTTCACGCGCGCAGCGCTCACTGGTGTACCAGCGCGCCAAGGGCGAGCCCGACAACCAGCCGTTTGGCACGCACCTCGACGTGGACAAGCAGGGCTACGAATGGGTTAACCATTCCATGTCTCCCACCAAGCTGGCCACGCATGACTTTCGCATCTGGATTGGCGGCACGCCTGCGCACCCTTCAGAGTCAAACACGCCGTGCACGCAGCCTTACAGCGCCAGTGTGTTCAATATTTCAGCGCTCAGTTTTGGCTCGCTGTCTGCCAATGCCATTTTGGCGTTGAACAAAGGCGCGCAAATGGGGGGCTTTGCGCATGACACGGGTGAGGGCTCCATATCCACCCACCACCGCGCCAACGGCGGTGATTTGATTTGGGAAATCGGCTCGGGCTACTTCGGCTGCCGCAACGATGACGGCACGTTTAACGCCGAGCGCTTTGCTGCGAACGCAACCGACCCGCAAGTCAAACTGATTGAAATCAAAATGAGCCAGGGTGCCAAGCCCGGCCACGGCGGCATATTGCCGGGGCCCAAAGTGACGGCTGAAATTGCTGCCGCGCGCGGCGTGCCGCAAGGCAAAGACTGCATATCGCCGGCCAGTCACAGCGCATTTTCTACTCCCAACGAATTGATGGATTTCATTGCAGAGCTACGTACCTTGTCCGGCGGCAAGCCAGTGGGCTTTAAGCTTTGTATTGGTCACCCGTGGGAGTGGTTTGCGATTGTCAAGGCGATGCTGGCCACCGGAGTAACGCCTGACTTTATTGTTGTTGATGGCGCTGAAGGCGGCACGGGCGCCGCGCCAGTTGAGTTCAGCGACCACGTTGGTGCGCCGTTGCAAGAAGGCTTGCAGTTGGTACACAACACCTTGATTGGCGTGAACTTGCGCAGTCGCATCTCCATCGGCGCAGCGGGCAAAGTGGTTAGCGCATTCGACTTGGTGCGGCTGATGGCACTGGGCGCCGACTGGTGCAACGCGGGCCGCGGCTTCATGATGGCACTGGGCTGCATTCAGGCGCAAAGCTGCCACACCGGCAAGTGCCCAACCGGCGTAACCACGCAAGACCCGCACCGCCAACAGGCGCTGGTGGTGCCAGACAAAGCCGAGCGGGTGCGCAACTTTCACCGCAGCACACTGCACGCGCTGCAAGAACTGGTGCAAGCCGCAGGGCTGGCCCACCCGAGTGAGCTGCAAGCGCACCACATCGTGCGCCGCGTGAGCGACACCGAAGTGCGCCTGCTAAGCAGCCTGATCATGCGGATGAGTCCCGGCGCTTTGTTGGGAGACCTAAGTGCCCAACACAGGGTGTTTAAAGACTATTGGCCGCTTGCAAGCGCCGAGAGCTTTAAAGCAGTGGATGTGCAGCTGGCCGCTTGAACTCCTGAAAATTTGCTATTATTTAAATAGCTGTTTGCGCCCGTATTCCTTGGGCTAAGAGTCTTTTTTGCATTGAAAGTACGTGCTGATCCTTGCTGATGAGCAGGGCGCAGTGTTCTACGGCCAAGTCAATGAATTTTTGATCGTCGGCGTCCTTGCAGGTCAGAGTAGCTTTGGGTGCGGCGTCCACCAGCTGGGTGTGCTGGTCAAATCTGTTCAGCACCGTGTCTAGCGTGATGCCGTAAAAATTTAGACGCTGAATAATTTTTGGGTAGGCCAGGACCCGCGCCAGCTCGTCGCGCATTGCCTGAGTAGCAAGCCACTGCAGTGAGTTTGCTGCAAGGCGCAGGCGGATGGGTTCGGCAGCAGCGTCGCTAAACACGAACACGTCGAGAACGATGTTGGTGTCGAGGACGATGGGTAATTTTGTCATGTAGTGCTTTTCATCAAGGCCCTGTCTTGCAGACCGCGGCACGGCATAGCCCGTGCCCCTTCACGCTGTCCAGATGCGCGCAGGCGCATCTGGAGCCGCAGCGTTCAGCCCCCGCCCTCTCCCGGAGGGAGAGGGAGTGAAGGCGGGATCATTGTTTGACAGACGGCTTGCCTCGCGCCGAGCCGGCCACCATGTCGAAGCGGAATAGTCGACATTCAATCGGGCCGTTCCACATCGGCACGCGGCGCGACTCTTTCAGGCGCATTTTGCTGGGCAGCTTCAGGTCGGGTGTGAGTACGTGGGCCGTCCAGCCTGCGTAATTTTTCTTCCAGTGCGCAGCGAGGCGGGGAAAGAAGTCTGATGCGTCTTCTCCGCTTTCGGTTTGTGCCTGCTCGCGGCCGGGGTTAGTGCTTCTGTCGCGCTGAGCGTTGTTATTTTCCGCAATCGGCAGACCAAAATCGTCAATGATTTGCCCTTGAAACTGACTTCTCGCACGCGCACCCGCCGCACTGGACGAGCCCGCCGCGCCGGCCACATCAATCCGCTCACCGTACGGCGGGTTGAGCACCATCACTCCTGTGGCAACGGGCGGCATACGCTCTAGCGCGTCGCCACCTCTAAACTGCACAGCACCGGCCACGCCCGCGCGCTCTGCGTTGCGCTCGGCAAAGTCAACCATCCGGAAAGCTACATCACTGCCAAAAACTTCTGCGATGGGCTCTGTGATGGCGGCATCGGCCTGGTCAAGCAAGCCGTCCCAGACATGCGGTTGAAACGGCACGTATTTTTGAAAAGCAAATTTGCGGGTGATGCCCGGCGCGATGTTGCACGCGATTTGCGCGGCCTCAATCGCAATCGTGCCCGAGCCGCAGCACGGGTCGTACAGTGCTACGCCCTGCTTGCACAACCCGTCAGTGCCTGACCAGCCGCTGGCAGCCAGCATGGCTGCAGCCAGTGTTTCTTTTAACGGCGCATCACCGACGTCTTCACGCCAGCCGCGTTTAAAAAGCGGCTCGCCCGAGGTGTCGATGTAAACCGTGACTGTGTCAACCGTGAGGTGAACGTACACGCGTACATCCGGGTAGCGGGTGTCAACGTCAGGGCGCACATCGTATTTATCCCGAAAGCGGTCAGCAATCGCGTCTTTGATTTTGAGGGCCGCAAAATTCAGGCTGGTCAACGGGCTGTGCTGCGCGGTGATTTCAACTTTGAAGGTTTGCTTGGGCGTAAACCAGATCTCCCACGCCACACCTGCAGCGGCGTTGTATAAATCCTGCTCACTGCGGTACTGGTGATGCGCCAGCTCAATCAATACGCGCTGCGCCAGGCGACTGTGCAAATTAAGTTGCAACGCCTCGCGCCATGAGCCCTGCAGCTGCACGCCCGCCCGCCATGCCTTGGGTGCAGTACCCGTGATGCCCTGCACCTCAGTGGCCAGCAGCGCCTCAACGCCAGCGGCACAGGGAAGAAATAGTTGTAATTGATTCATAAAGAACGGATCGCTATAAAGCTAAAAAAATTTCTCTTGCCAAGCAGGGGCCGCGGGATTGGCTTTGCCAGACCGCAGGCGCAGCGGCCCCCTCGGGGGGCAGAGAGTGACACGAAGTGCACGACCGTGGGGGCCATGGTCATAAAGCCTTACGCAAATTGGCGGGCGCAATTCGCAGCGCTTCGCGGTACTTGGCCACCGTGCGGCGGGCACATTCAATGCCTTGCTCCTTGAGCATCAGAGAAATCTGGTTATCGCTCAGCGGCTTGTTCAAGCTCTCGCTGGCAACAAATTGCTTGATAAGTGCGCGCACCGCAGTGCTGGACGCGTTGCCGCCGGTTTCGGTGCCCAGCGCAGAGCCAAAAAAGTACTTCAACTCAAACGTGCCGAACGGCGTGCTCATGTATTTGGCGGTGGTAACGCGTGAGATGGTTGACTCGTGCAGACCTAGCTCGTCAGCGATTTCGCGCAGCACCAGCGGGCGCATGGCCAGCTCGCCGTGCGTGAAAAAGTTTTTTTGCCGCTCGACGATCGCGGTGCTGACTCGCAATATTGTGTCAAAGCGCTGCTGAATATTTTTAATGAACCAACGCGCCTCTTGCAGCCGCTGCTGCAGCGCCTGGCCGCCCGCGCCCTTGTTTTGCCGCACCGCATTGGCATAAATATCTTGCACTTTCAGGCGCGGCATGACCTCACTGTTCAAACTGACCTTAAAGCCCCGACCCACCTTGACAACAAACACGTCGGGGATAACGACGTTGCGCTCAACGTTGACAAACCTTCGCCCAGGTTTTGGGTCAAGCCGACCGATTACGCCAATCGCGGCTTTAATGGCCTCGTCTTCAAAGCCGCACAACTGCGACAAGCGCTTGACGTCCCGTTTGGCCAGCAGCTCCATCGGTTGCTGGCACACGGCCCGGGCTGCACACACCTCAATCGCATCGCCGGCATCGCGCAGTTGCAAAGACAGGCATTCGGCCAAATGTCGCGCGCCCACACCGCTGGGCGTCATGCAATGCAGCAGCTTGAGCACTATCGAAAACTGCTGGGTAAGTTCTTCAGTTTGCGCCATGTCGCCGCTGGCCAAACCTTCTGCGAGATCATTGAGCTTGTCTTCCAGATACCCGTCGTCGTTGAGTGATTCAATTAAAAAATGCAGCGCGGCGCGGTCAAGAGCTGACAGCCGCAAGCCCAGCGCCTGACGATGCAGGTGATCTTGCAACGACTCGTGCGCGCCCATGAGGTCTGACGCCTCGGCGTCGCTGTCATCAAGATTGTTTTTACGCGGTGCGGCGTCATTGCCCCACTCACCGTCATCGGGAGCCGAGTCGACCGAGCCATCGCCTTCCCAGCTTTCTTCAAGCGTGGCTTCGGTAGAGAGCTCGGCAGTGGTTTCAGGTGTAGATTCAGTGTCTTTTGTGGTGGTAGACGCCGTTTCATGTGCGCCAGCAGTTATGTATTCCATAGCGCTTTCAAACTCTGCCGGCTCTGCAGCGGCAGGCGTGTCAATCACCTCCAGCCCAAATTCTTCCCGCACGGCAGCGTCTTCGTTGACTTCAAGAAACGGGTTTTCGTCAAGCATTTGCTCAACTTCCTGGCTCAGCTCCAGCGTAGACAACTGCAGCAATCGAATCGACTGCTGCAGCTGCGGCGTGAGCGCCAGATGCTGCGACACGCGTAACGAAAGACCTTGTCTCATGGCGCTTAGCGCTGGTCGTGAAGAAGAGGTGCGGCGCGTTCACAAGCATGGGCCGCAGGTCTGGCTTGGCCAGCCGGCAGGCGCAGCCCCCTCAGGGGGGTTGGAGCTACACGCAGTGAGCGATGGAGGGGGGTAGCCACAGCTTACATCTTGAAATGTTCACCAAGGTACACACGGCGTACGTCGGCGTTGTTCACAATCTCTGCGGGGGTGCCTTCGGCCAACACATGCCCATCGCTGATGATGTAAGCGTGATCGCAAATGCCCAGCGTTTCGCGCACGTTGTGGTCGGTAATCAGCACGCCAATGCCGCGGGCTTTTAAAAACCCCACAATTCGCTGAATTTCAATCACTGCAATGGGGTCAATGCCTGCAAAAGGTTCGTCGAGCAAAATAAAACGTGGCTGCGTGGCCAGAGCGCGCGCAATTTCAACCCGCCGCCGCTCTCCGCCCGACAGCGCCAGCGACGGTGAGTCGCGCAAGTGGTCAACCCGCAGGTCTTTTAGCAGCGCGTCGAGCCGCTCGGCGATAACGGCTTTGCTTAAAGCCTTGCCAAACTCATCAACTTGTAGCTCCAGCACGGCGCGCACATTGTCTTCAACATTGAGCTTGCGAAAAATCGACGCCTCTTGCGGCAGGTAGCTGAGCCCCAAGCGCGAGCGCCTGTGAATCGGCATGTGTTCAATACTTTGCCCGTCAATGGTGATGCCGCCAGCATCTGCCCGCACCAGCCCCACAATCATGTAGAACGACGTGGTTTTACCCGCGCCGTTGGGGCCTAACAGGCCGACGACTTCGCCGCTTCTGACCACCAGTGACACATCCTGCACCACGGTGCGGCTGCCGTACGATTTTTTCAGGCTGGTGACCACCAGCTGGCTGCGCTGAGCATCAGCAACGGTCTGCACGGCGGCAACGGCCACGTCGTTTAGCAAGTCGTTAGTCATACGGCCGGATTACTTTTTTTCGCTGCCCAGCGCTGGGCTGGGGCGCAAAACAGGGCTAGCTCCAGCGGCAGGAGCCGGGCCTGGCGGCGCGGCGCTTGCACTGGCGGGCGCGCGCGGCGACAGCACGGCGCGAATGCGGCCACCCGGATTGCCCGCGCTGCGGTTCTGCGCGCCGCCGTCGACCGCAAACACATCGGTTTTGTTGTCGTAGGTAATTTGTGCGCCGGTAGTCTCATCGGCCAATACCGCGCCAGCGTAGCGCCGCAACACCGCTCTGGTGGTGAATTTCACCAGGTCGGGACGGCTGTCGTATTCAATGCGTTCGGCTTCGCCTTCGATAAATTCGTCAAGGCCTTCGCGTTTTTTTCGGTAAAACGCCAGCTTGCCCGGCGCTACAGTAACCACTGCTTGCTGAAAGCCCTCAGGGTCTTGCCTGACCTCAACCCGGTCGCCCCGGATAACAGTGGTGCCCTTGGTGATGACTACATTGCCGGTGAAAACGCTGGTTTGCTTGAGGTCGTCATAGCGCAGCGCGTCGGCTTCGGCGTTCATTGGTTTGCTGCGGTCAGCGTTTTCGGCTTTAACCGGGGCGCCGGCCAGCATTAGCGCAAGCAACGCTGGTAGTAGAGGCGATTTCATAAAGGCATGAATCTTGCTGTAAACATGCTTTTGATTGTACCCACGCCTCGTGCTGCTTAACGCTCGGGCGCGAGGTATTGCGACTGGTATTTCACGCCCAGACCATAAAAAAACCGCCATTGCGGGTGGTCTTTTAAGGTTGCCCGACAAATCGGGAGCGGCAGCCTGGCGCTGCTTAACCGTTACTGCGGCTTGACCGGCTTGGCAGGTTTAGCCGGTTTATCGGCTTTTTTAGGCTCGGCCTTGGTGGCTGGCAGCGACGCGCGGGCCAAGCCCACCAAGTAGTCAGTCACCAGCAAAGCGCGCTCCATGGTTTGCGCTATGGAGCCAGACGTGAAGTACTTGCCCGCAATGCCGAGCGACGGCACACCGTCAAGTTTGAACGCTTCTTGCAGCAAGTTAGATTTGCGTACCTTGGTTGCCACCGGAAAAGAGTTGTAGGCCTCGGTGAATTTGGCTTTGTTCACGCCCTGCTTTTCAACCCAGTCGGCTATCGGCTCAAACGTGTTTAACGCCTGCTTTTCAACGTGGATGGCGTAGAACACTTTTTTGTGCAGCTCGCTAACTTTGCCCATCGCCTCAAGCGCGTAATACAAGCGCTGCTGGGGCTCAAAGTCAGGGCGAAAAGCCACGGGCGCGCGGCGCAGCACCACGTCAGCTGGCAGGCGCTTGACCCACTCATCGAGCTGCGGCTCAAAACGGTTGCAGTGCTGGCAGCTGTACCAAAAGAACTCCACCACTTCAACCTTGCCCGGCGCCTCGGTCAGGGTGGGTTTTTCGAGCGTCAGGTAGTCAATGCCTTCGACTGGTTTGGCCCCTTGTGCGCGCACCGCGCTGCTGAGCACGCCCGAACCGCCCACTACAACTGCTGAGGTGGCTTTAATTGAAAATTCTCGACGTTGCATGAAGGTTTCCTTGGGCGCGATGGTTAATAAGGTTTTATGAAAAAATTCATCAGCGATTCTTGTCGACGAGTCAAAGGCTTGGAAACTTTGTCGCAATATGCTTAGACGCTGACTGATAAAAAAGTTCAGCGCTGCACCCGCACCAACGCGGTTTCAACTGAATTGCCGTCGAGCTTGTCTTTGGTTTTGTCGGCATCGTCTTTTTTGTCGAACGGGCCCAGGCGCACCCGGTACACGGTGCGCCCGGCTTGCTCCCGTTCAGTCACTTTGGCCTGAAACCCCATAAGCAGCAGCCTGGCGCGTTGTTGCTCGGCGTCTTCTGGCGTGCGAAACGCACCGGCTTGCACGAAGTAGGTGAAGGGATCAATGCCCGGCTCGCCTGACGCTTCTGGCCGGGCCGCTACCTTGACGTCAGTTTTTGAGTCTGGTTTATTGGCTTGTTTTTCGCCTGACTTTGCTTTGGCCAAGTCGCCCAGCGGATCGCTTGATTGTTTCGGCTTGGCCACCACTTCTGGCGTCAACACACCAGCCGCCGCCGCAGAGGCAGCCGCAGCAGGCGGAGCCACTGACGCCGGCACTTTGCCAGCCAGCGGCGTGTTGGGGTTCCAGTCCTTGTTTTTAATGGCCTCGGCGGCATCTGTGTCTGAAGCTCGGGTCGGTGCTTTGTTTAAAAAAGGCACCGGCACTTTGGTCACATACACCGCCACTGCCAACGCTGCGCCCAGGCCGACCAATGCGCCAATAACCAAGCCCAGCATGGTGCCGCCGCGCTGGCCGTGGTGCAGACCAGCACACTGATTCTTGCGCTGCAATGTAGTCGAGATTGTTTTCATGGTTCCTGTCCGTTTACATTTTTCGCGGGGCGCTCACGCCAAGCACTGCCAAGCCATTGTGCAGCACGCGCGCAGTGGCGGCCACCAGCGCCAGGCGCGCCAGTTTTACCGCGTCGTCGTCAACCAAAATCCGCTCGGCGTCATAGTAGCTGTGGTAGCAGGCGGCCAGTTCCCGCAGATAAAACGCCACGTCGTGCGGAGCAAATCCGTTGGCCGCATGGGTCAGCATGTCGGGGTATTTGGCCAGCAGCACCATCAGCGCTTGCGCGGGCGGGCTGTCTAGCGGGGACAGGTCTGCGCCGACCAACGCTGCCTCGTCGCCGCCCCAAGCCGTCAGCACCGAGCAAATGCGGGCGTGCGCGTACTGCACGTAGTAAACCGGGTTTTCGTTATTTTTGGCCAGCGCCAAATCGATGTCGAAGGTGTATTCAGTGTCGGGCTTGCGGCTGAGTAAAAAGAACCGCACTGCGTCAGCGCTGGTCCACTCAATCAGGTCGCGCAACGTGACATAGCTGCCCGCGCGCTTGGAGATTTTGACCTCTTCGCCGCCTTTGATCACGCGAACCATGGTGTGCAGCACGTAGTCGGGGTAGCCCGCAGGCACACTTACATTGGCCGCTTGCAGGCCAGCGCGCACCCGGGCAATGGTGCCGTGGTGATCCATGCCCTGGATGTTGATGGCGCGGGTATAGCCCCGTTCCCATTTGGCCAGGTGGTAGGCCACGTCTGGCACAAAGTAGGTGTAGGTGCCGTCGCTTTTTTTAATGACGCGGTGTTTGTCGTCACCGTAGTCGGTGGACTTGAGCCACAGCGCGCCGTCTTGTTCGTATGTTTTACCGGCGGCTTTGAGCTTGGCTACCGCAGCATCTACGCGGCCAGAGCTGTACAGGCTGGACTCCAGATAGTAGTTGTCAAAACGCACTGAAAAGGCTTGCAAATCAAGGTCTTGTTCGCGGCGCAAGTAGGCCACGGCAAATTGCCGGATCGAGTCAAAGTCGTTGACGTCGCCCGAGGCAGTGAATTCGCGGTCGTCTGATTTAACGGTTTTTTTGGCCAAAAAATCAGCGGCAATGTCGGCAATATAGTCGCCGTTATAAGCCAGCTCGGGCCAGGCAGCATCGCCGGGCTTGATGCCATTGGCGCGCGCTTGCGTGCTGACGGCCAGCGTGTGGATTTGCACCCCTGCATCGTTGTAGTAAAACTCGCGGTAAACGGCCACCCCCTGCGTTGCAAACAAATTGCAAATGGCATCACCCAGAGCGGCTTGGCGGCCATGCCCGACATGCAGCGGGCCAGTCGGGTTGGCCGACACAAACTCGACCACCATCGGCTGGGCTGCGCCGCCAGCCAGTGGCGTTGCATGGCTGCCGTACAGCGCGCCAGTTTGCAAAATTTCGCGCACCGTTTGCTGCTTGGCGGCAGGCGTTAAGCGGATGTTGATGAAGCCGGGCCCGGCAATGTCAATGTCTTGCACCCACTTGATAAAAGCCGGTGCGGCCAGCAGCAGCGCGCGCAGCGAGTCTGCCACCTGGCGCGGGTTTTGTTTCAACCCTTTGGCTAATTGCATAGCGGCGGTGCAAGCAAAGTCGCCGTGGGCAGCAACTTTAGGCGATTCAAACGCGGCTTTTTCCCGAGCGCCGGGGTGGAGTTGTTCAAGCGCATCGCCCAAGGCGACGATCAAATCTGTTTTTATCGAAAGCATGCGGTGATTTTACTGACAAGCGAGCCGAGCCTGAGCAGTGCGGCGGGCGTCAGGCAACGACTCAATATGCTATGTTATCAAGAGCTGCTCGCGCCCGTATTTATTGGGCTATAGACTGTTTTATATGTGTTTTATCTGTGTTTTAGAGGCGTTTGGGCTATTTTTGCTTGAGTTGAAGCAGTTGGGCGTGCGCAGCCTGCAGCACCGCTTTCGTCAGGCGTTGCCCCGCCAGCGGTTCGCGCGACCAGTGCTGCCAGTACAGCGCGACATCTACCGTGCGGCCGGGCAGTACCTCTTGCAGCGCGCGGCTTTCAGCGCGGGCACTGAGCAACAGCTCGGGCACCATTCCCCAGCCCAGGCCCAGCTCCAGGGCGCGTTCAAAACCGTCGACTGACGGCACGACATGGCGCGGGT
The DNA here is from genome assembly GCA_031417695.1 of Polaromonas sp. Taxonomy (GTDB): domain Bacteria; phylum Pseudomonadota; class Gammaproteobacteria; order Burkholderiales; family Burkholderiaceae_C; genus Polaromonas. The sequence continues at coordinate 8,197 of JANOWB010000370.1, read as the reverse complement.
AGTGCGCATTGCTAAGTTTTAGATGCTGGGCCAAAAATGCATCTTGCAAGCCGTCTTTGCGATTGAAAATAACGGCGGGGTGGTTAAGCAACTGGTGCGCCGACACACGGCCGCTTTTTTCGGCCAATTGGGCAACCAGGCTGGGCGCGGCCACGCAGCGGTAGCGCATGGTGCCCAGCGGCTCGGCAATGCAGCCGCGCATAGCCGCAGCCAAGGTAGTGACGCAGCCGACCACGTCGCCGTTGGTCAGTGCCTCGTGGGTGTAGTCCTGGTCGTCGACCACGATGTCAAGCAGCAAGCGGTGCGCCGTCAGCACGGCGGCCACGCCCGGCAAAAACCAGGAATTAAGCGAGTCAGCGTTCACCGCCACGTTCAGCGTTTGCCAGCGCGCTGGGTTGCTTGCCGATTCAACACCAGCTGCTGCCGGTAATTGGGCCACCAGGTCAGATTCAAGCAAACGCACCCGCTTGATGTGCCCCAGCAGCGCTTGCCCAGCCGGTGTAGCGCGCACCACTTTGCCGCGCACCAGCAAGCGCTGGCCCAGCATGCCTTCAAGCGATTTAATGCGCAGCGAAACCGCCGCCAGCGTGATGCTGAGTGATGAGGCCGCGCCGCTGAAGCTGCCGTATTCGAGCACGGCAGCCAGTGCTTGCAATTGTTTGGCGTCAAACATGGCGAATGAACATCGGTTGAGTTGAGTCGTGTGAAGTCAATTTTGATTGAGAAACATTTAACAAACACAAGTTTTAGTTAATTTCATTTAACTATAGTCGAGTGGCTGGCACAGTACAGGTCATGACAATCACGACCTTCCTGTATGCCGGCTTGATGAGCCCACTCGCCAACCCGGCCTTCTTAACCGGCATGTTGCTCAGCCTGTCGTTGATCATGGCGATTGGCCCGCAAAACGCTCACGTGATGCGCATGGGCTTGCTGCGCCAGCACCTGTGGTTAACCGTTGGGCTGTGTGTGGGCACTGACTTGCTATTAATCGCCATTGGCGTGGCCGGGCTTGCTGCGCTGGGCGGCTTGCCCGCTTGGGCCGTGACTAGCATGACGGCGGCTGGCGCGCTGGTGTTGTGCGTCTACGGTACGCGCGCGGCACGGCGATTGATGCAGACCCCCGCTTTGGCCTACGCAAGTGACGGCGGGCAGAACAGCCAAAGCAGCAAGGTCGACACCGACCAGCCGAAAATTACCCGCCGCCAGGCCGTGGGCGGCGCTCTGGCGCTGTCGTGGCTGAATCCACATGCCTGGCTAGACACCGCGGTGCTGATCGGCACCGCTTCGCTGGCCTACGCCCGGCCTGACAACGCGGTGTTCGGCTTGGGTGCCGCCGTAGGTTCGCTGCTGTGGTTTGTGCTGCTCGGCACCGCGATGGCCAAGCTCGGGCAGTACATGCGCGGGCCTGGCGTGTGGCGTGCGCTCGACGCCGTGGTGGCGCTGACCATGTGGGGCTGCGCACTGTGGCTGCTGAGCGGATTAGTGCTTAAAACATAAGCAAATTGCGGCTGTAGCCCAATAAATACGGGCGCGAGCAGCTTTGTTTTATATAGCAGTAAACGTTGCCTATTGACTTGGCCGCCTGTAGCCGGGCCGCGCGCCGTAGCGTCTGCTAGTAGCGCACGCTACACACCGCCAGCGCATTCAAACCGTGGTCGGTGATGGAAAACCCCTGCTCATCATCACCCACCAAAAACCCGTGATTGGCTAACGAGGCGACTGTTTTTTTGCCGTGTGCCCGGGTTTTTAACGGCTGCACGTTGTGCTTTTCAAGCTTGGTTACGCCAACGATAGTGAAGCCGTAACGCGCGTCTTCCAGGCACTCGTACTGGCGATAAGTCAGCATTTTTAACGGCAGCTGGCCAACGGTAGATCCGCTCCATTGCTTGGTAGACGGCGCGTAGTCAATGTTGAGTTCGGCTTCGAGGGCCGCCGCAACGGTGGCGGCGCGCGGCGACGAAGCCTTGGCCGCTTTGTCTGCTGAGGCTAATCGGTGGTCGGCATAAAAAATAAAGGCGACGTAAACACCATACGCCGCTATGCCAAGCAGGCCCAACAGGCCCAGCGCCAATGAAATGACATACAGCCACTGCATGCTAGCGCCCTTGCCAGCGCGGCGCGGTAGGCCTCACGCGCTCAGCTCAAAGTCAGCATCACCCAGATACCGGTTAACCCCAAATGCCGCCTGCGTGGCAGCAAGTTCGGCTTGTTCCCATTGGTCAATCAGCAGTTGTTCGTCAGTCGACACTGGCCAGGGCCGCTCAGCATCGGCGTGGGCCAACAGCAATCTGGCATACACAACGTAAATCGGCAGCACCAGCGCGGCATCGCCCAGCGCGGCATCCAGCGCAGAGCGAAATCGCAGCGTTGCCGCCGCACGTTCAGCATCGCTAACGTCTTCGGCAGTAAAAATTCTGAGTTGATAAGTCATGCATTTCGACGCTGGGCACACAATGTTCAGGCAGCGATAGTGCCGAAAAAGCTACCGCCGGTGGCGCCTGAGTCGCAAATGTAAAAGTCTACTTTGTTACGGCTCTTTCATTTGATCAACAGCGAATCTTTTTTTCACCTTACGATGAATTTTTTCATAAAGGACATCAGATGGCCACACCCTTTTTCGGCAAGCGCGACAGCACTTTGCCCGTCAGCCCTAATCATTTGCGCCAGTCTTCACCCAACAGTTTGGGCGGCGTGCAATCTGGCAGCACCAACTCGTCTGGCTCGTCCCTAACCGGAAACCGGCCAGCAGACGACAGCACCGTCTCCACGCCGTCCAGCCCAGCGTCAATGGCAGGCGCACCGCTTGAAGGCGGCAGCAAACTAACGGTAGGCCCCAACATCAAGCTGAAGGGCGTTGAAATTACCGATTGCGACACATTGGTCGTTGAAGGACTGGTAGAGGCCACGATGGACTCGCGCGTCATGCAAATCGCCGAGCAGGGCGCATTTAAAGGGTCGGCCGACATTGATGTGGCTGAAATCAGGGGGCAGTTCAACGGCAACCTGACCGCGCGCCAAAAGCTGGTGATTTACTCTACCGGCAAAGTCACTGGCACCGTGCGCTACGGCAAGCTGGTCATTGAAGAAGGCGGACAACTGGCTGGCGAAGTGCTGTTTGGCATCACCGGCAAGCCAGCAGGCCTGGTACAGGTAGGCGCGCAAGCCAAAGCAGCCTGAGCAGCGCGTGGGTTTGATGCTGCTTGAATTTACAGCAGCAGCCTGAGCAGCCCGGGCAACAGCAACGGCATAAGCAGCGTGGCCAACACCACCTGCAGGCCTAACGCCAACGCTGCGTAAGCGCCCGCGTCTGGGTGCACCTGCAACGCCCGCGCGGCGCCAATGCCGTGCGCGGCGGTGCCCAATGCAAAGCCGCGCACTGCCCAACCGCTAGCTGTGCGCGGAATGCGCAGCGCATCAAACAAATATTTGCCGGCCACTGCGCCAATCAATCCGGTCAGCACCGCAAACACAGCGGCCAGCGCCGCTATGCCGCCCAATTTGTCGGCAATACCCATCGCTACGGGTGCAGTCACTGATTTAGGGGCCAGCGCCACGATGACTTCAGGGGGCAATCCGAATCCCCACGCCATCAACACCGCTGAGCCACTGGCCGCGGCGCCGCCCGCCACGGCGGCCAGCAACAGGCGCGCCCAGCGCTGCTTAAGTTCAGCTTTGCGCAGCCACAGCGGCCACGCCAAAGCCACCACGGCGGGGCCAAGCAAGAAGTGAATAAACTGCGCGCCTGCAAAATACGTGGGGTAAGGCACGCCCGTCAGCAGCAGCCCGCCGCCCAACACCAGCACCGACCACATAACCGGGTTTGCCCACGGCGCGAAGCCCAAGCGTTGGTAAATTGCTTGCGCCAGCACATAAACCACCAAGGTAGCCGTCAAGCCAAAAAGGGGTGTTGCGGAAAGATAAACCCACAGTTCAACGAATTTAGGCATGGGGCGCATCCGCTGCGTCAGGGCCGCCAGGCGCGGGGTCGTTTTTTACGGCGACCGCGTCTGCTTCGCCATTCAGCCCATACAGCGCCAGTGCCGTGACGGCCAAACCGACCAGCGTGGACACCAACACCACTACAAACATCTGCACGCCGTAGCGCGTGACCAACCCCAAATGCGCAATAACGCCTACGCCAACCGGAACAAAGAGTAAAGAAAGGTGAGCCAGCAAAAACTCGGCGCAGACTGAAACGTCTTGCCGCAACACTGCCCAATTCAGCGCCACCAGCAGCAAAAGCATGCCCACCACTGGCCCCGGAAAGGGAAGGCTCAAGCCGCGGGCCAGCAACTCCCCGGCTGACTGAAGAGCCAATAGCCACGCCAAGCCGCGCAGAGCCTGCATGACTAACTCGCCTTAAAAAGCGAGCTGCCCATCAAAAACGGGGCAGGTCGGGATGAGAGATTTTGCCGCCACGAACCAGCATCTTGCCGTATTCGGCGCAGCGGTTTAGCGTGGGAATCACCTTGCCAGGGTTGAGCAAACCTTTGGCATCAAAAGCGCGCTTGACACCGAACATCTGCTCGTTTTCCTCGCCAGAGAATTGCACGCACATCGAATTGAGTTTTTCAACGCCCACACCATGCTCGCCAGTCACTGTGCCGCCCATGGCCACACTGACTTCTAAAATTTCCGCGCCAAACAGCTCGCAGCGGTGCAATTGGTCGGCATCATTGGCATCAAAAAGTATCAGTGGGTGAAGGTTGCCGTCGCCCGCATGAAACACATTGGCGCAGCGCAGCTGGTACTTTTTTTCCATCTCGGCAATGGCCAGCAAAATGTCAGCCAGGCGCTTGCGCGGAATGGTCGAGTCCATACACATGTAGTCGGGGCTCAAGCGGCCAGATGCAGGAAACGCGTTCTTGCGGCCTGACCAAAATTTCAAACGCTCAGCTTCACTTTGGCTAACTGCAATCGCAGTTGCGCCGCAACTTTTCAGCACAGCGGTCATGCGGCCAATTTCTTCTTCGACTTCTTCTGGCGTGCCGTCGCTTTCGCATAGCAAAATCGCCTCGGCTGTCAGGTCGTAACCCGCATGCACAAAGTCTTCAACCGCAGCGGTCATCGGCTTGTCCATCATTTCAAGGCCGGCCGGAATGATGCCTGCTGCAATCACGCTGGCTACTGCGTCACCGGCTTTGCGCAAATCATCAAAGCTGGCCATGATGCAACGCGCCAACTGCGGCTTGGGAATGAGCTTGACAGTAACTTCAGTGGTGACCGCCAACATGCCTTCGCTGCCAATCACCACGCTGAGCAAATCGAGCCCCGCTGAATCAAGCGCGGCGCTGCCAAACTCAACTTCGTCGCCCTCAATAGTGAAGCCCTTCACCTTAAAAATATTGTGCACGGTAAGGCCGTACTTCAGGCAATGCACACCACCGGAGTTTTCGGCGACATTGCCGCCAATCGTGCAGGCTATTTGGCTGGACGGGTCTGGCGCGTAATACAAGCCGTGCGGGGCTGCGGCATCAGAAATAGCCAGGTTACGCACGCCGCCTTGCACCACGGCTGTGCGGGCGACAGGGTCAAGCTTTAAGATTTTGTTGAACTTGGCCAAGCTGAGCGTGACGCCCAGCTTGTGCGGCATGGCACCGCCGCTTAAGCCCGTACCTGCGCCCCTGGCCACGACGGGCACGCCCATCGCGTGGCAAGTTTTAAGCACGGCCTGCACTTGGGCATAGGTTTCAGGCAGCACCACCACCAACGGGCGCTCGCGGTAGGCGGTCAGGCCATCGCACTCGTACGGCGTAGTGTCTTCAAGGTTCCAGAGCAATGCGTGCTTGGGCAGCACTGCCTGCAACGCGACCACGACTTCACTTTGGCGGCTCGCGCGGTTTTCTGCCTGCTCAAGCAACAGCTGCTGCGCTAAAGATACTGGTGCGTTCATAAAAGTGTGCCCATCAATTCAATTTGATCTAATCCAAGTGAGCTTAACTTTACGCCCCGCACGGCGTTGGTGGGTGAAAAAAATTGCACAGCCCCGTGAAATTGGCGGTTATCCACTTGGCTGGGTCTTACTGCACCACGGTTTTTACTGGCGCGCCGGGCTTAACATCGCCGCCAGCATAAACACCATTGAGCAGGCGCAACTGCTGCTCGGGGTTAGCGATTGGCGACGAACGGGCCAGCTCGGCAAACCCGCCACGCGGCATGGCAACGGTGCGCATCGACCACGGCTTGGCAGCGGCCTTGTCGCCAGCCGATAGCGCCCGAAAGGTGTTTTCAATGTCCAGCATTTGCGTGCGGTTGCGTTGCAGGGTGGCCGCATCTTTAGCGGCGTGAATAAACAGGTACACGCCGCTGACCGGCCCATTGATGAGAGTCACATCTGTACTTTGGCGCTGGCCGTTTTTAGCGACTTGCGTGCCCACAAATCGTGTGGCTTGCAGACCGTTAATTTGCAGGCGGTCGGCGCGGCCACTGTCGGGGTTGATTAGCTTGCGAATAATTTCGTCGTGGGTTTTACCTGCATCGGCAGGTGCGATTTTGACAATGACTCCGGCGTCGCGGGTGTTGTTGACCACCATGATCTGGTCCGCTTCATTTTGAATGCGCCAACCCTCACTGGCTGTCAGGGCAAAACCAAGCCCGGTATGGAAAAAATTGCGGCCGCGCGTCAGGCCTTGTTCAGGGCTTTCGCCAAAAATCATGCCGTCAATGACTTGCTGGTAACGACTGCGGCCCTCATCTTTGTAAGCGGTGGTGGTTTTGTACTGCGCGGCCAGCTGCGTGATGGTGTTAAGCCGCTGGTCATTGCTGGGGTGGGATGCGAGCCAGCTGTTTTGCTCTGGTGCGGGCCTGCCCTGTGCTTTGGCCAGGTCAGCAGCAAAGCGTTCCTGGTTTTTCAGCACATTGATCACGTCGATCATGTTGCGCGGATCAAAGCTGATGCGCGACAAATACTCGGCACCCAGCCCGTCGGCTTGCAGCTCTTGCTCGCGCCCGTACTTAGACACATAACCGGCAGCAGCAGTTTGTGAAATATCACTTGCCATTTGGCCTGCCCCGCCCACGCCTTTTGCCTCCAGCACGGCGCCGAGCACGCTGGCGGCCAGTACGCCTAAGCCTGCGTTTTGCTGGCGCGTAGCACGTTGCGCGCCATGGCGCGCGGTGACGTGGCCTATTTCGTGGCCAATCACACCGGCCAAATCAGCCTCACTTTCCAGGTAAACCATCAAGCCGCGCGTGATGTACACGTAGCCCCCGGGCAGCGCAAAAGCATTGATTTCAGGGCTGTCAAGCGCGGTGAATGTCCACTGCAAATTGGCGCGCTGCGACTGCCTGGCCAAGCGCTGGCCGACCTCATTGACGTACGCTTGCACCGCAGGATTTTTAAGCGCGCTGTATTCTTCCAATACCTGCGCGTGTGCTTTTTTGCCCTCCGCAATTTCGTCGGCCTCGCTCATCACGCTGCGCTCGGTTTTGCCCGTGACCGGGTTAACAACGTTGCTACCGCAAGCGGAAAGCAACCCCGCAGCCAGCATCACGGCGGTAAGGGTCGAATAAACAGAGCGCATAGTTGCTTTCATAAAATGTTGATCAGGTGCCCAAACTTTTGCGCAGCCATTCGGTAAAAGCCGCACATTCCCAACGTTCCATCGTGCCAGTGCGCCAGCACAAATAGTGGGCGTGTGGTGACGGGATATTAATAGCAAACGCGTCGCTATTGCCGAGCCGCACCAAGGCGCCGCTGTCCAGCCACGGCGCACCCAGTTTTAAGCGAATCAGCGCAATGCCCATGCCAGCGGCTGCGGCATCACACATTAAGCCGATGTCGTTGAGTTGCGAGCCGTCAACGGGCTCAGGCCAGTCCAGGTGCTGCGCTGAAAACCAGGTTCGCCACGGCTCCAGTGGTGAGCGCAGCAGGCTAAGGCCTTCAATGTCTTGCGCATCATCAAAAGGACCATGCTCGCGCACAAACGCGGGTGAAGCCAGCGGCGTCACGCCGTCTTTCATCAGGCAAACATGCTCTACGTCAGCATAGCGGCCGGTACCAAAACGCACCATCAAGTCGGCGTCTTCGGCGACCACGTCGAGCAACGGAATAGACACCTGCAGCGTCAAGTCGATTTCTGGATACGCCTGCGTAAACTGCCGCAGCCGGGGAATCAATATAGAACGGGCAAAAGTCGGCGTGCGCGCACTGCTGGAATCGCAAGGACAAATGATCGGGCCGTACGACATCCTG
>JANOWB010000369.1:0-11272 GCA_031417695.1 Polaromonas sp. | reverse complement strand
CCGGTTTTAGCCGCGAGATGACGCAATCCGCCGCCGCCTGGCGACTGATGTCTTGCAGTGACCCGTCTGTCGAAAGCCCGCTGCTGGCGCGCATGACCGAGTTCTGGTTTAACCACCTCAATGTGTTCGCGGGAAAGGGTTCGGTGCGCCCCTTTGTCGGGCACTACGCCGTCAACGTTATCCGAGCCAATGCGCTCGGCAAGTTTGAAGACCTGCTGCTGGCCAGCGCGAAACACCCGGCCATGCTGCGCTACCTCGACCAGGCACAAAGCAATGTGCGCGGCATTAACGAAAACTATGCGCGCGAGCTGATGGAGCTCCACACGCTTGGGGTGAACGCAGGTTACAGCCAAGCCGATGTGCGCGAGTTGGCGCGCATTTTGACGGGCTGGACAATCAACCCGCAAGACGACGTCGGTTTTCGCTTTGCCGAGCGGCTCCACGACAGCGGCGATAAAACGCTGCTGAACCGCCGCTTTACTGCTGGCGGCATGCGTGAGGGCGAAGATGCGATTCGAATGCTGGCTCGCCACCCCGCAACTGCCAAGCGAATCGCCACCCGCCTGGCCACCACCTTTGTGTCAGACCAGCCGCCGCAAGCATTGCTCGACCAGCTCGCTGCCACCTTTGCCCGCACCCAAGGCGACATACGAGCCGTGATGCAGGCCTTGGTTGATTCGCCGCAATTTTGGCGCGCCGACAATACGCTTTTTAAAACGCCTTTGGACTTCGCCTGCTCAGCCCTTACCGCGGGTGGCGGCGTTAAAGAGCGGCGCGAGATTCAACTCACGCTCGGCTTTTTAAACCAGGCGGGCCAACCCATGCACGCCTGGCAAACGCCCGACGGATACAAAACCGACGCCGCTACCTGGCTGGCCGCTGAAGCACTGACTCGCCGAGCAGACTACGCCGTGGCGCTGGGCAATCGCATCAATGAACCCGTTTATTTGCAACCGTTTTTTTCAAGCGCCAGCCGTGATCGCATCAGTCGCGAGCCGTCACAGCAGCGCAGCGGCCTCATGTTGGCAAGCCCTGACTTCATGAGCAAGTAAGCAGTACAAAACACATCCGCACCCGGAGATTTACATGCACCCCATCGACCTTTCGCGACGAAAAATGCTGCTGGCATCAAGCTATGGTTTGGCAACGCTTGGCGCGCCGAATGTGTGGGCGCAGGCAGCACCGGCTGGCGCCAAACGCAGCGACGCCGGCAGGCTTGTCGTCGTGATGCTGCGCGGTGCCTACGATGGCTTGTCTGCCTTTGTGCCCTATGCAGATGCTGACTACTACGCCCTGCGCCCGAACATCAGCATCGCCGCGCCCGACGGCACTGCGGCCACTGCTGTCAAGCTCGACAATACGTTTGCTTTGCACCCCGCGCTGGCGCCATTGCTGCCACTTTGGCAGCAGGGCGTGCTTAGCGTTATTCCCAGCGCAGGCCTGCCAGCGCCGAATCGCTCGCACTTTGCTGCGCAGTACGAAATGGAAATCGCTCAAAGCGGTAAGACCAGCGCCGCGCCGGGATGGTTGAACAAGGCTGCGAGTAGCAACAGTAAAACCCAGGTGGCAGGCATAGGTGTCGATAACAAAAACACCTACGCCATCGGCGTCGGTGAGGCGAACCCGGCCATCTTGTCGGGCGATGCGCCGGTCAAGCTCATTGCGCGTGGGCAGGCCGCAGAACGCACCGGCGTGCTGGCCAACGACAAAACCCGGCAAGCCTTGATGGACTTGTATGCAGGCAACGACAAAGTCAGTGAAGCTTTTCGCCAAGGATCTGGGAGCCGCATGCAAAGCGCTCAAGAGTTAAGCGCCGAAAAAATGGAGCTCGATGGCAAGCGTGCCGGGCCGCCACAAGACCGCACACTGGACAAAGACGGCACACCCAAAACAGCGCAGGCGCAAAACGCCCAAATGCTTGCCGCCAGCAATGGCGCCGCAGACCCGGTTGGACTGCAACTTGACGCACAGCATTTAGGCGTGCTGATGCGCAACGACCGCAATTTGAAATTAGGGTTTTTGTCTGCTGGCGGCTGGGACACCCATGCCAACCAAGGCAACGCCACGGGCCAGTTGGCCAACAATCTGGGCAACCTGGGCCGAGCCATCACGCAATTGCGAAAAGATTTTTCAGAGCTAGGCGACGTGGTCATCGTGATGAGCGAGTTCGGCCGCACTGCCCAAGAAAACGGTTCGCGCGGCACCGACCATGGTTTTGGCAACGCTATGTGGCTGTTAGGCAGTCGGGTAAACGGCGGCAAATGGCACGGTCAGTGGAGTGGTATGTCGCGCGGCAACTTGAACGAATCACGCGATTTACCGGCGCACCACGACTACCGTGCGGTGCTGGCCCAAGTCATGCGCGCAACCTTTGGCACCACAGACTCGGCGTTGGCCAGTCTGTTGCCCAACGCTAATTGGGACGCGCGGCTGGACGGCTTGATGCGAAAAAGCTGAAGCAGCAAGCCTTACTACTTTGACTGCCGCAAACACAATCAGTAAATCATTCGTAAAGCTTGCGCCCGGCAATCAACCCGCTTGGCTTGTAGCGCGTTAAAGGTGAAGGCGACAAACAGATGTCGCCACAACAACCTACGGAGCGCACTTTGACATCTTCACTTAAAATCCTCGTGGCCAGCAGTGCATTCATGCTGGCTGCCTCGATTGCTTTTACCGCAATGGCGCAGACCCCATCAGCGCCTGTCGCACCGGCACCAAGCGCTCGCCCGCACGGCAAAGGCATGAAAGAGCTGGACACCAATAAAGACAAAATGATTTCGCGCGACGAGGCAAAAACCCGGCCGCGACTTGCCAAAAACTTTGACACCATTGACACAAACAAAGACGGCCAACTGTCGCATGACGAAATCAAGGCTTACCGCAAAGCGCATCGGGGCGAGCGCAAATCAGGCGGCCAGACTCAGCCGAAACCGTAACAGGTCATCCCAAAAAAGGGCGCTCGCCACACGCCCTTTTTTTGGTTTTGGCCAGCCTTACTTGCCCTGCGTCGCCATGGGTTGCGACTGCCCGCGTGTTTTCCACATCGACACTGCTACGCCACCCGCAATTAAGCCGAAGGTTACGCTGAGCGAGAACACCGGCGGTATTTTGCCAATGATGCCAACTAAAAATATCTTGGTGCCAATGAAAACCAGCACCAGGGCTAGCGCGTACTTCAAATATTTGAATCGATGCACCATCGCAGCCAGCGCAAAGTACAAAGCGCGCAAACCCAAAATTGCAAAAATGTTACTGGTGTAGACGATGAATGGATCATTGGTGATCGCGAAAATGGCAGGTACTGAGTCCACCGCAAACACCAAGTCGATAATTTCCACCATCACCAGCGCCAGAAAAAGTGGGGTTGCCCAGCGCACCGTTTTGCCGCTTACCGGGTCTGGCTTGCTGACAAAAAATGCATTGCCTTCGACGTGCGGCGTAACCCGCATGCGTTTACGCAGAAATTTGAGTATCGGGTTGTTGGCAATGTCAGGCTCATGGTCAGCCATGAGCCACATCTTGACGCCAGTGATGATCAAAAACACGCCGAACACATACAAAATCCAGCTGAACTGCGTAACCAGTGTTGCACCCAACCCGATCATGATGGCGCGCAGCACGATTACGCCCAAAATGCCCCAGAACAAAACGCGATGTTGGTACAGCCGGGGAATAGCAAGGTACGAAAAAATCATCGCGATGACGAACACGTTGTCCATCGACAGTGACTTTTCGATCAGAAACCCGGTGAAGTACTCCATGCCGCTGACCGCGCCCAAGTACCACCACACCCAGGCGCCAAAAAGCAGCGCAACGCTGATGTAGCCAGCGGACAAAAACAGGCTTTCCTTGACCTCAATTTCCTTGTCGTCTTTGTGCAAAACGCCAAGGTCAAAAGCCAACAGCGTGATAACTATGCCGATAAACAGCAGCCATATCCACACGGCCTTGCCTAAAAAAGGCGAATACAAAAATTGAAGCAAGGTATCCACGAAAAAACTCCTCCGACCAGCGGTTTATTAAATTCAAACAAGACAGAGAGTGACCTAAGTGCAGTTGGCCACTTGGCGGTAGCCTTAGCGTTCATTAACCCGCGCCCTTGAGGCGCCGGCGATTTGCCAGTGGGCTTCAGTCAAAAATATCGTTAAGCCAAGATTTGCGGCGGCGCTGTGGATAGGCTTGCCCGCCTTGCATGCGCCGGTTGTCTGAGTCGACAAAGTCTGGCCTGTCTTGCGCGGCTTGTTGGCGCGGCGCATTGTTGTCATTGGAAAGCGCAATGAGTTTGTCCAGCTCGCCGCGGTCAAGCCACACCCCCCTACAACTCTGACAAAAATCAATTTCAACACCCTTTTTGTCTGTGATGATCAAAATAGAGTCGGGGCAAGTGGGGCATTTCATTTCTAGTTCCTGAGTTCGTGTTTCGCCGAAGGAGTATGTCGAGGCTTTGCCGCTTAGCTACCCAATGCGAGTTGTAGCGCCGACGGGCGGTGCTCAACCTTGCGTTTGTAGTTATGCAGCAGCGAGCGTGTGGCCCTGCTCAGTGCGCTTTGCAAAGCAGACAGCCAATCGCGAGCGATTGAAGTGATGATCACTGGCGATCCCGCTTTTGTCGTCAGTTCAATCTGGCAGCGCTTGTCGAGCCCGCCGCGCGGCCCATTCACATCAGAAAGTTGCACTGTCACGCGCGGTGCAAGCCAGCTTAGGCGGCGCATTGCCAATCGCACCCGGCGCGTGGCAGCGGTACGAAACTGTTCGGCATCAGCATTACGCGATTTGAAAATGACCTGCATGACAACTCCGGTTGAAGTGAAACAAGCCTGTACGATAAAGCGAATTTCAATTCTGAAAAAGCAGATAATTAAGAACAATAACTTCTAAAAAACCATAGGCTTTAAACGCGGATTGTCACGATGACCACTGACTTCAACTACCGGCATTTGTATTATTTTTGGGTCGTCGCCAAAGAGGGCGGTATGGCCAAGGCCGCCGAGAAGTTAGGCATGGCGGTGCAGACCATCAGCACGCAGGTGCGGGAGCTGGAACGATCGCTGGGTTACACCTTGTTAAAGCCCTCTGGGCGCGGCGTGGCGCTGACCGACGCAGGCACTGCTGCCATGCGCCAGGCAGAGCTGATTTTTCAATTGGGTGAAAAACTGCCGGGCGCTGTTCGCGACGCGGTTGGCACACCCTCAGTCAGGTTGGCGGTGGGTATTTCTGAGGGTTTAGCCAAGCTGGCCGTGCGGCAACTGATGCAGCCCGTCATGCAGACGCCAAATTTGCGCTTGATTTGCCACGAAGACGAATTCGAAGATTTGCTCGGCGACCTGGCACTGCATCGCCTGGATGTGGTGCTGGCCGACCGCCCTGCCCCCAACAACCCGAACCTGAAGGTTTACAGCCACTCGTTGGGTTCGTCGCCAATTGCTTGGTACGCGCCACCCGCGCTGGCCAGTGTGGCGCGCAAGCGGTTCCCGCAGTCATTGGCTAGCGTGCCTGTGCTGCTGCCAACCAGCCATGCGGCAATCCGGCTGCGCTTAGATCAGTGGTTTGAACGCCTGGGCATTCGGCCAAATGTGGTGGGCGAGTTTGAAGACAGTGCGCTGCTTAAAACCTTTGGCGCTGCTGGCATGGGCGTTTTCCCGGCGACCGAGCTGGTGCACGAGCAATTGACAGCGCGCTACGGCGTTCAACGCGTAGGGGCATGTGACGGCGTAGAAGAACATTTTTTCGCCATTGGTGCGCATAAAAAAGTTTTGCACCCACTGGTACAAAAGCTGCTGCCAAAAGCGTGACACGCTCAGGCGCCGCGCAGTTTTTCAGGTCGTGGTATTTTTTTAAACTTGATCAAGCGCGCGGTTTCAATCGCATCTTTTTTAATCTGCCGCTCTGCGTCCAGCAGTTGCCCAGCTGCCAGCCAGCCAGCAAATTCATCGGGTGTCTCCAGCGAAATGCGTCCCAGCGCGCTTTGGCGAAATTCGTAAATCACAATCTCAGCCGCTTTTTGCAAATTGATGCGGCCTTTGGATAGAACCGCACCGCGTTTGCGGCCAATGTCTTCCAGAACGCTTTCATCAGTTGATTCTGGTGTGATCTCGACTTTGTATCGCTCGGTCAACGCAGCCGGGTACTTTTTGATCAAAAGGTTGAGCAGCTCAAGCGCTACTTCTTCTTCGCTGAAGGCATTGCGGCCAATCGCGCCGCTGGCCGCCAGGTTGTAGCCGCTCTGCGCCACGATGATTCGAGGCCACAGCATGCCGGGCGTGTCCCACAAATAAAAGCCGTCAGCCAGCACAATGCGTTGTTCAATTTTGGTGATGCCTGCTTCATCGCCGGTTTTGGTGGCGCGCTTACCCGTTAACGTATTAATTAGTGTCGACTTGCCGACGTTGGGTATGCCGCAAATCAGCACACGCATGGGTTTGACCATGCTGCCGCGCAGCGGCGCCAGCGCGTGGCAGGCGGCAATCAATTTGCGGGCTGGTGCGGTCTCGCTGGCATCAAGCTCAATGGCGCTGGTGTTCGGCATCGCGTTGTAATGCGCCAACCACTGCACAGTCACGGCAGGATCGGCCAGGTCTTGCTTGTTCAGCACCTTTAATGTCGGGCGTGAAGCCGTGAGCTCGGTCAGCTTGGGGTTGGCACTCGACCCTGGCAGGCGCGCATCCAGCAGTTCGATGACCACATCGATTTCTTTGATGCGTTCGCTTATCGCCTTTTGCGTCAGGTACATGTGCCCTGGAAACCACTGAATCGCCATTGTTAAAAATCTTTCTTAAGCACCGCGTATTATCGGCTGCGTTGACTCCTCCATTCAAATTGCACCATGCCACTTCCCAGCGCGCCCACTCAGAAACCGGCTAAAACTTACCGCACAGCGGCTAATAACGAGCTGGCCATCAAAGGCATCTTGTGCATACTGATTGGCTTGGGCCTGGTCGTTTCGCCCTACTTCATCACGTCACCGGGCATGCAGGGCATCGTCGCGCAGTCGGCAGTGGTCGGCTGGTTTGCGTTGGTGCTGGGGTGTGCTTTTGTGGGCCTGTATGCTCGCCGAAGATGGGCGAGCCAGTCCAATCAATGAAGCGCTGCGGCCCGCGCTTGCACTGGGGTAAAAACGCAACAGCCTACTTGGGCTAACGCCCTTCAGAACGAGCTGCCCGCAAGAAAAACCCGATGAATCAAAGACTTTTTTTGCTATTACTACTGTAGCTGCTCGCGCCCGAGTTGATTGGGCTAGAGGGCTAAAAAGGTCATAAAAAGCTCACTTTTTGCCAATGGCAGCATACAGTTCCGCAACTGGCACGATTCGGCCATGCAGCGGCAAAATCTGCTCAACGCCGAGTTTTAAACGCTCAATGTTTGCCACGAGGTTCACGTGCAAATCATTCGGCTTGGCGGGCGGCGGGCTGTTGGGCGCGCCTGGGGTGTAGGCGTCTGCCTCAATCAGAATTTTTTCTTTTGGCAGGTGCACCATTAAAAAGCCCTCGGCATGCAAGCTGCCTTCGATGTAATACACGTCCACCGTACGGCTGCCATCGGTAAAGCTGCGTTTGCCGTTAACCCCCATCACCACGGCCTTCTTGCCGGACAGCTGCAGCGCATCGGGCTTGACGGTGTTGCCGTTGGCCAAAGTGGTCTCAAAAAACGGCCGCGCCAACTCGCTGGTGACAACCGTTGCGCCTTCGGCTACTGCGCTGCGCAAGCCGCCCGCGTGGTCAAAGTGATGGTGAGAATTCACCACGTAGGCAATCGGCTTGCCAGCGGCGAGCTTTTTCGCTTCAGCCAACATCGGCATTGCGCGCCCGTCGTACAGCGGGCTTTCCACCACCAAAACAGAGTCCTTCATTTCAATGGCCACGCTGTTGTGCGAGCCGCCCGCCAGGTGCCACACCCCTTCAGCTGCCTTGGTTGCAACAATATTTTCGGTAAACGCCATCACCAGCGCGGGGACCTCGACAGGGCCAGCGGAGTTGGGTTTAACTTCAGTCACCGTCAGGTCCAGCACCGGGAAGCCGCCCATGGTTTGTTCAATGCGCATCGGAAACTTCACGCCGCTGATGTCTTGGTACATCGAAAACTTGATGCTTGAAGCGGTGTCTCCGCTGACTGGGTGCGGCATTACGGAGTCGATTTTTTCAACCAGCCCAGCCTCATTGATCCAGGCAGTCGCCTTCATTTGCCCGGGCCTGGTGAATGACACTGCCGTCATGACTCGGCCTGACTCGTTGCGCTGAGTTGCGGTGCTCTTGTTTGCCAGCGCCGCCTTGATCACGCCGTGCGGCGTGGTCCACAAATCATGCGTGCGGGCATCAACTGCAACTGGCGCAGCTTGCGGCGCTGGGCCGACCATGTTCCACGCGCGGGCACCACGCAAAAAGCCGCTGGTGCGTTGCTCGCCCGTACCCATCAAGGGAACCGCACCGCCGCCGTTGGGCTCAGCTCTTGCCCGCGCCGCATCCTCTCTAAAGGTGATGTTTTCGTAGTCTGCCACGCGAGAAAAGCTGCTGTAAGTAATTTTGGGCCAGGCTTGGCCCGGAAGATACGCTTGCCCAAAAGTCGCGCCGGTGCCAGTGCCTGAAAAAGCAATACTCTTTAAAGCGGTGCCGCCCATGGCTGCGTTGGCGCGCTGCAAGACTGCTTCTGCGTTCTCGGCTGGCACATTCGCGCAAGACGCCAGCAACGCGACTAACGCCAAAGGCAGAACACATGCCAAGCCAGTCAAGCGGCTGCGTAGCAAGCCACCCGAAAGTCGGCTCGTTTCGAGAAGTTCTACTGGCTGCTGTCTTGGGGTGAGTTCGCCGAGCTTGGCAATTTGCGATGTTTTCATAAGTAGCTCCTGTGATTTACACGAAAAAACTTGACTTTTTTGCTATTAATAGCGCAGCTGCTCGCGCCCGAATTAGTTGGGGAAAACAACAAAATGATGCGCAAATACCAGGTTATTAATCCGTTTTTAGTCCGCCGGCTTGTCGGCCCCACCCGGCGGGCTGTAGGCGCTGTGCAACTTGACAGGCTTGGCTGACCGTTTTCGCATCCAGATGTTGAGCAGTTCCACGCCGAGAGAAAACGCCATCGCAAAATAAACATAACCCTTTGGAACGTGATGACCAAAGCCTTCAGCCACCAACACCACGCCCACCACCACTAAAAACGCGAGTGCCAGCATTTTGATTGTGGGGTGATCCGACACAAATCGGCCAATGGCGGAGGCAAACAACATCATCAGCCCCACAGACACCACAACCGCGGCAACCATCACGGCAAGCTCATCAACCATGCCGACGGCGGTAATGATTGAATCCAGGGAAAACACAATGTCCACCACCATGATTTGCAAGATAACTGCGGTGAACGTTGCTTTCACGGCGCTGGTTGCATGGGCTTCTTCGCCTTCAAGCGACTGGTGAATTTCGCCGGTACTTTTCCAGATCAAAAACAAACCGCCCAAAATCAAAATCAGGTCGCGGCCCGAAATGTCTTTGCCGAAAATCGTAAAAAACGGCTCGGTTAGGCCAACTATCCACGACAGCACAAAAAGCAGCCCAATACGCATGAACATCGCCATAAAAAGGCCAATTTTGCGGGCCATTTCTTGCTGCGCCTTGGGCAGTTTATCGACAAGGATGGATATAAAAATAATATTGTCGATGCCAAGCACCAACTCAAGCGCCGTCAGTGTGGCGAAAGCAACCCATATTTGGGGGTCAAATAACAGCTCCAGCATGTTTTTCTCTTTGCGGTTTAATAAAATAACGGACCATGTTAACCAACCAATATAGCAACTGGCCAAAATAGTGACTTGGCCGTTGAGGCAAGGCTCGCACCCACGGGATCAGACTTTCAAGACCCTAAAAATTCGCCGATGGGCTTGAGGTCTTCGACCCGGTCACACACCGCTTTGACGATCATCAAAATCGGCAAGCCCAACAGCAAACCCCACACGCCCCACAACCAGCCCCACGCCAGCAAGCCGACAAATACAGCCACCGGGTTCATGCGGCTGGTGCGGCTGGTCAGCCAAGGCGTGATCAGGTTACCCACAACCATGTGAATAAAAAGCGAAGCGCCTGCGACCAAAATCGCCATGTTGCTGGAGCCAAACTGCAAAAAAGCCACACCGCCCGACGCCGCCGCCGTAAACAAACTTCCGATGTACGGCACCAGGTTCAACACCCCAGCGGCAATGCCCCACACAGCAGCATTCTGCAAACCTATCGCCCACAGCGCCAACCCGGTAAGCACCCCCACCAGGGCACTGGTGGCAAGTTGCACTTGCAGGTAACGCTGAATTTGCCCGGTGATTTCGTCAAGTGCCTGCAACGTAACTTTCTTTTTACTAAGCGACGGCCCAGCAATCTTGATGAGTTTGCGCCTGAAGGTATTGCCCGACACCATCAAAAAATAAGTCAAAAAAGCCACTACCGTTATTTGCCCCAGCAGCGTGACCAGGCCCAGCGTTCCAGTCCACAGGTAGTCTTTAATATTGAATCGGGCGGGCTCCATCACCACCCGCAGCGCGCCGCCTTTGGCTGCTGGCGAGCTGCCGTCTTGGGCAGCCTGCTCAAGTTGCGAAGCAGCTTTTTGCACAGTGTCTAACGCGCTGATCTGCCCGGCCTGTCGAGTCTTGATCGCCTGCCTGAATTTTTGCGCCGCTGCAGGCAGCGATTCAACCAGAGTGGCCGCCTCATTTGACAGGGCGTATGCCGTGCTGCCAACCGCGCCCAAAATACTGAGCATCAAGACGCCCGCCCCCACTGCACGCGGGATGCGGCGCAATTCCATCCAGTTGACGAGTGGCGACAACGCATAACTGAACGTTAGCGCCAGCATGAAGGGAATAAACACCGCCTTCGCCCAGTACAGCACAAACAGCCCGGCAAAAACCGCCATTACCGCTAGCGAAACGCTGCGAATACTGACAGGTAAATTCAGGGCAGAAGGTTCAAGAGCAACCGTTGCCCCAAGCGTTGACAATGGCAAAGCTTCAAGCGTGTCGGTGGGGGCAGCAGGCATCGGCACGGCCGCTGCGGGATGGGCATTCATGAAGCGTCCTCGTTCAATAAATTGTCGATATTACTTTTGCTTGACTCGCATTTTTCGTCACGTGTTTCATCCCTTGTTGCGTCCAGTTGAGCGACGCAGGATTCAATGCGTAAATATAAGCAACCGCCAGTTAATTCGTCGAGCCAATCGGACACCTAAAGCATGTAGGACAAATACTCTGGCAATTCGGCCGCCCGACCTGCAGTCGACGCTTCAGGCCGCAATGGCA
>JANOWB010000368.1:0-5583 GCA_031417695.1 Polaromonas sp. | reverse complement strand
AGTAAACCGGAATGAAGATTGCTGGATATGTGATTCCCCACACTGTGGTGTCCGTTGTTGTTTCGCAAAATCCGACTTGAAAACAAAGCGTGTGCACCAGTCCAGTTGCGAAGGAAAGGCTTACTCCTAAGGCGACGCCGGCAACTGCCAACCCAAAAATACCCAAGAGGCTTAAGCGGTCCTTGCACGTTTGGCCTAGCATTGTTGCAAGGATCGCGCCGACCGCGACAGCACAGAAAGCGATAGCACTGACAGAAATCATCGAAACGACTTAACGAGTCTGAGCCGCAAAACATGCATTTCGTACGCATTTTCAAAGCGTAATTTAGCCATCAAGTCTCCTAAAAGGTTACTACGCCGTTTGTAGCTGTTTACGCCCGCATCTATCAACTTAAAACTCTAGATGATAATGAAGAACGTGCAAAAAAACGCTCAAAAAAATTAGCCAAACTTAAATCTCAGCCGCCTCCACCAAGAACCGCACCCGCCGCACGCCCTGCCACTCATCCGCATCCAATCTGAAAGCTAAAGTCACCCGCGCAGGCAGTGGCTCGGTATGACCGAACCAGATGCCGTCTACTGGCTGGCCCTGGTGTTTTAGTTTTAGCGCCAGGTGCTTTTCACCGACCAGGCGCTGCGAGACGACTTCGACTTCTTCACTGAACGTGGGCGCTGCAAAGCCTTGGCCCCAGACTTCTTTGTGCAGGGTGTCGACCATGTCGGTGCGGCGGAATTCTGCGGCCAGCGGCCCGTCGGTGTCGATGCGGCGGGTCAGTGTGGCGGCGTCCAGCCATTCTCTAGCTACTTGCTGCAACGTGTGTTCAAACAGCTCAAAGTTTTTCTCTTCCAGCGTGCAGCCCGCCGCCATGGCGTGGCCGCCGAATTTGAGCAGCACGCCGGGCTGGCGTTTGGCGACTAAATCGAGCGCGTCGCGCAAATGAAAGCCTGGAATCGAGCGGCCTGAGCCTTTGATTTCGTGTGACTTGCCCTCTGCTTGGCTGGCGGCAAATACAAAAGTGGGCCGGTGCAATTTGTCTTTGATGCGGGAGGCAACGATGCCGACCACACCTTCGTGAAAGCTGGGCTCGTAAATCGCTATGGCGGGCGGTGGCTCGTCATCTAAATCAATCATCGCGTCAGCGGCCAGTTGCGCTTGCTCGCGCATGTCGGCCTCAATGTCACGCCGCTCACGGTTAATACCGTCTAGCGTTTTGGCCAATTCGTCGGCTCGAGCTGCGTCGTCGGTCAGCAGGCATTCAATGCCCAGCGTCATGTCGGCCAGGCGGCCTGCGGCGTTGATGCGCGGCCCCAATGCAAAGCCGAAGTCGAAAGTGGTGGCAACGTTGGCTTTACGGCCTGCTGCTACAAATAAAGAAGCAACTCCCGCCGGTAAATGGCTGCTTCTGATGCGTTTCAGGCCCTGTGCAACCAGGCGGCGGTTATTGGCGTCTAGCTTGACGACATCGGCTACTGTGCCGAGGGCCACCAGCGGCAAAAGCGCATCAACTTTGGGCTGGTTTTGAAGGGTGACAACCCCTCTTTCACGCAGTTCCGCCCGCAGCGCCAGCAGCACGTAAAACATCACGCCTACACCTGCAATCGATTTGCTTTCAAACTCGCAGCCCGGCTGGTTGGGGTTGACGATGACGTCTGCATTGGGCAAGCCAATCGTGCCATCAGTTAAGGCGGGCAAGTGGTGGTCAGTCACCAGCACCTGCATACCGAGCGCTTTGGCGCGCGCTACGCCGTCAAAACTGGCAATGCCGTTGTCTACTGTCACCAGCACGTCTGCGCCGCTGGCTTTGACGCGTTCGGCAATCGGGGCCGTCAGGCCGTAACCATCGACCACGCGGTCGGGCACGAGGTAACTTACTTTTGAAGCGCCTAGCAGTTTCAACCCGCGCATACCTACAGCACAGGCAGTAGCGCCATCGCAGTCGTAGTCGGCCACGATGCAAATGTGTTTGCCCGCAGCAATGGCCTCAGCCAGCAGAACGGCGGCTTCTTTCGCGCCTAGCAATGTGGTGGGGCTAAGAAGCCGCGCCAAGCCTTCGTCTAGTTCATCAGCCGTGCGCACGCCGCGCGCTGCATACAGTTGCGCCAGCAGCGGGTGAACACCTGCTTGCTGCAACGCCCACGCGGCGCGGGGGGGGACATCTCTGACGTGAATTTTCATACTGCTCTTATTGTTATAGCTGCTTGAGCAGGTAGTCCATCGACTGCAGCTTGAAAGCGCTTTTAATTTTTGAAAACACACTGTGCCCGGCGGTTTCAAACGTGACGGCATTGGCCTCGCCGCACAAACTGATGCGAACCGTCTGCCCGCTTTGCTGCAGGTTCAGCAGGTGCGCCAATTCAGTTGCATCAAGCTGGGCCCAACCTGCTGCAAATGCTGCCCAGTCATCAGTGAATGCGGCGGGCGCCAGAGCCCGGTTGACGGTGACTAATGGATTCAAATCAGCGGCTTGGCTTAATGCGCCGGTGCCGCTTAGCCAAAACGAATTGATCGTTAGCTGCCGTTTTTCAACCCTGGCGTCGTTAATGCGGTGGGCGTACAGCAGCATTTGCATTTCGTTTTGCAGCAGTTTGATGGCTTTTGACTTCGGCAGCAGGGGGTCAACATTGCGGCCCATGGCGCGGTCAAGCGATGCAGTGGGCAGGGCCTTAAACACGGCGCCTTCAGCCAGCCACTGGCTTGGCTTCCCCTCTTGATAGTGCAGCGTGATGCCTTCAGTAGCAAAGTAGGGTTGCATGTCGGCCAGCAGCGTGCGTGACTCGTCTGGCGTTATGTCTAATGCAGCAGGGTCTGTCAATGTGGCGTGTTCGCGGCCCATAGACCAGTGGCACAGCGTGATGAAAGCCCAGGCTTGGTTTGGGGTCGCCTTGGCTTCAAACGCAGCCCAGGGTAGCAAGCCGTCGGTCGGTGTCGAGCTTCCAGTAATGCGCAATGCCTTGGCCAGAACCCTTTCATGCGGCGGCGACAAGCTGGTAAGCGTGCTGGAATCAGTTGCCACCAGCTTCATGCCGCGCATCAATTTGCCCAGGTTTTTTGGCTCTAGCGGCGCTTTGGCTTGTAACCAGGTGCTTGGACTACAGCCAGCAAAGGCAACTATTAGGTGTGGCGTTGTGTCAATGAGCATTGGCGTATTGTCCGGGATGCCACAATTAACAGTTATGCGATTACCTTATGAACTGATTTTGGGCTGGCGCTACACCCGCGCTGGCCGCGCAACCCGCCGCAACGGTTTTATATCGTTTATCTCAGGCGTGTCGATGCTGGGCATTGCGCTGGGCGTGGCGGCGCTGATCATTGTGCTGAGCGTGATGAACGGCTTTCAAAAAGAGGTGCGTGACCGCATGCTGGGCGTGATCTCGCACATCGAAGTGTTTGCCCCCAACGGCGCGGCACTGCCCGACCCGCAAAAAACATTGGCAGAGATCAAAGCCAATAAAAACGTCGTGGGCGCTGCAACTTTTATAGCTGCTCAGGCTCTCTTGGCGAGGGGTGAGGACATGAAAGGCACGCTGGTGCGCGGTATTGACCCGGCGCTGGAAGGCCAAGTTACTGACTTGGCTGCTACGTCTGGCCCGACGTTGGCCAAGTTAATTCCGGGTGAATTTGGCGTGGTGCTGGGCGGCGAATTGGCCCGTGCGATGGGCGTGCGAGAGGGCGACACGGTGACGTTGATTGCCCCCAGCGGGCAAGTCACACCCGCCGGTGTGGTGCCGCGCCTAAAGCAAATGAAAGTGGTGGGCACTTTTGATTCCGGCCACTATGAATACGACTCGGCACTGGTCATGCTGCACCAAGACGACGCTGCCAAAATCTTCAGACTTGAAGGCCCGACGGGCATCCGCATCAAGCTGCGCGACCTGCACCAGGCGCGTGAAGTGGCTGTGGAGCTGTCGCGCACGCTCAGCGGCGATTTGCTGATACGCGACTGGACGCGGCAAAACAAAACCTGGTTTGCCGCTGTGCAGCTTGAAAAACGCATGATGTTCATCATCCTCACGCTGATTGTTGCGGTAGCGGCGTTTAACCTCGTGTCAACACTGGTGATGACGGTAACCGACAAGCGCGCCGACATTGCCATTTTGCGGACGCTGGGTGCCAGTCCAAAAAGCATCATGGGCCTATTTGTAGTGCAGGGCGCCATGGTGGGTGTGATTGGCACGTTTGCGGGGCTGCTGCTGGGCTTGGGCATTGCCTTCAATATTGACGTGATCGTGCCGGCGCTTGAAAAGCTGCTGAGCGCGAATTTTTTACCGAAAGACATTTACTTGATAAGCCGCATGCCGAGCGAGCCGCTGTACGCGGACATCATGCCCATTGCCGTGATTGCGCTAGTACTGGCCTTTTTGGCGACGCTCTACCCGAGCTGGCGCGCCAGCCGGGTGAATCCTGCGGAGGCGTTGCGTTATGAATAATGTGACCCCCACGCTCCCCGCTTTGCGTGGTTCGCTGCCCCCCGAGGGGGCCGCTGCGCCTGCGGCCCGGCAAAGCCGGTTCCGCGGCCCCTGCTTGAAGGGAGGAAAGACATGACCTCTACCAACAACAGCTCTACCGTCCTAAGTGCAACTAACTTGACCAAGCGCTTCATAGAGGGCCGCCTTGACGTCACAGTGCTCAAGGGCGTAGACCTGCAAGTCAACGCCGGCGACACGATTGCCATCGTAGGTGCATCAGGCTCAGGCAAAAGCACGCTGCTGCACCTGATGGGCGGGCTAGACGCACCCACAAGCGGGCAGGTGGTGCTCAAAGGGCAAGACCTGTCAACGCTAACGCCGCAACTGCAGGGCCAATTGCGAAACCAGCACTTGGGTTTTGTGTACCAGTTTCATCATTTACTGCCGGAGTTCAGTGCGCTTGATAACGTTGCCATGCCGCTTTGGATTCGGCGTATGGCGCCGGAAGAATCGGCGCAGGTAGCTACTAAAATGCTAGCGAGCGTGGGCTTGAAAGATCGCCTGCATCACCGCCCGGCGGAGCTCTCAGGCGGGGAGCGTCAGCGCGTGGCCATTGCACGCGCGCTCGTCACCCAACCCGCCTGCGTGCTGGCCGATGAACCCACCGGCAATCTCGACAGGTCAACCGCTGAAGGCGTGTTTGAACTGATGCTGCAACTCGCACGTGACCAAGGCACCGCGTTCATCATGGTCACGCATGACGAGTCACTGGCGGCGCGCTGTGCGCGGCGGTATCGGCTGGTTGAGGGGCGGTTGTCTGAAAATGTCTGACCACTACACGACCCTAGGCCTGAACAGCGCCGCCACGCTTGCTGATGTCAAAAAGGCGTTTCGCCAAAAAGCGTCATTTTATCACCCGGACAGGAACACGGCTAACGATGCGGCTGCACGCTTCAGGGCTGTACAAGAGGCCTATGACGTGCTGTCTGACGCTGATAAACGCCAAGCCTATGACGACAACCGACGCCGTAATTTGCTGGACGACCCGCAAGATACAGCCCGGGAAATTTGGCAGGAGTATTTTAAAACTGTTGTTTAACTTTTCCCAATTGACCCCACATCCGACCCATGGCTTCACCTTTTTTTAAAAACTTGCGCTCTGCCTACCAGGCCGAA
>JANOWB010000367.1:0-6240 GCA_031417695.1 Polaromonas sp. | reverse complement strand
ACTGCCTCCCCGACAAGCATCACGCTAAAAATCGGCATGATTGGCCCCTTTACAGGTGGCTCTGCTGACTTTGGTATTCCGATGCGCAATGGCGTGCAGCACGCGGTTGACGAGATCAATGCCGTTGGCGGCTACCTGGGCCGCCAGCTCGAGCTGGTGATCAAAGACGACCAGGGTAACCCCGATGTGGGGCTGAAAGCGTCGCAAGAACTGGTGGCTGAAAAAGTCGCCGTCACCATCGGCTTTTGCAATACTGGCGTGGCCGCCAAGTCGCTCGACGTGTACCAGAACGCCAAGCTGCCGCTGATTATTCCGTGCGCCACCGGCACGCCGCTCACCGCCAAGTACCCGGCCGCTGACAGCTACATTTTTCGCACATCGGCGCGCGACGCGATTCAAGTGCCGTTTGTGGTCGAAGACATCACCACCAAACGCGGCTGGACCAAAGTCGCCGTGTTTGCCGACACCACTGGCTACGGCGAGGCAGGGCTAAAAGACATTTTGGCCGCGTTAAAAGCTAAAAACCTGGAGCCGGTTTACCTGGCGCGTTTCCCGGTCGGCGTTAAAGACCTCACGGCAGAGCTAACGGCCGCGCGCGCTACCGGTGCCAACGTCATCTTCAGCATGACGGTGGGCCCCGAAAACGCGGTGATTGCCAACGGCCGCAAAGCCATTGGCTGGAAGGTGCCGCAAGTCGGCGCCTGGACGCTGTCGTTTCCGTTCTTTATCGACGGCGGCAAAGACGCCGCTGAAGGTGCGCTGATGGCGCAAACCTTTATTGCCGAGCCCAGCAACGAACGACGTGCATCGTTTTTAACCAGCTACGCGCGCAAGTTTAAGCTCAGCAAAATCACCGTGCCCGTAGCCGCCGCGCAGGGCTACGACGCGGTGTACATCTTGCTGTATTCACTGTTCAGCATTCGCGACGGCAACGCGTCTGGCCCGGCCATTAAAAGCGCGCTGGAATCCAAACAGCGCGTGTACTACGGCGTGGTGGCCACGTACGAAAAACCGTTTTCCAGCCAAGACCACGACGCCATTACCCCCAACATGCTGGTGCTGGGCATGGTCAAAAACAGCGCCGTGACCTTCGCCTACCCCGAAGACGCCAAGCGCAACTTGTTTGTGCAGCGCAAGCAGTAGATTTGGCTTAAAACGGTTTAGAACGGCTTAAAAACGGTTAAAAACAGCCGTTTTTAAGCATTAAATTGGCCTGTAGCTGAATAAATATGGGCGCGAGCAGCTATAAAAATAGTAGTAAAGCTGTGGCATCAGGCGGCACAAAAGGGGCGGCTTCCAGGGCGCTGACGGCCGCGCGCCGTTTTGCAGGCTTGCATGTTCGCAAGACGCCTGTCAACTGCTGATCTAACGCTTTTATCTGGCGGCAGGTGCACTCGCCGACAGTTTTTATAATGATAATTCAATTATTTCATAATAAAATACTTGTGCAGCGATAATGCTTTATCTTCAAAAAGGTGCAACCATGCTTACCTCTGAGACTATTGACCGGGCCACGTTAGTGAACCTGATCCAGGCTGGTGCCGTCCATGAAGCCAGCATCATTGGCCAGCCCGCCGGCTGGCAGGTTGTGGTGAGCTACGGCAAAGTGAGCCGGGCTTTGGCCGTCAGGCAAGGTCAGGTGCGCATCTTTCGCAAGCTCGACACGCTGGATAGTTTTCTGCGAGGCATTGGCCTGCCCCAGTACCTGGTTGATGGCCGCCAGTTTGATGGGCAGGCCCTCAAGGCCACCCGCACCAACCCGGCAGCTTCCCAGCGCCTCAAACGTGCGCACGACTCAGCCGCTTATGACAAGTGGTTCAGCGCCGAAATAGACGAGGCAATTAAAGAAGCCGACGACCCGGCGACAGTATGGGTGTCGAACGAGACGGTGAAAGCTGAGAGCGCCAAGCGTCGTGCAGCCTGGCTCAAACAAGCCAAGGCAACCGCTTGAAAGCTATTAAATGGCTTTCGAGAGCCAGCGCCAATAGGTTCAAGCAACTGGACTTTATCGCGCAGCAGAACCCACTTGCTGCCATCAGCCAAGATGAGCAAATTGAACGGCAGGTAGATGCGCTCATCGGAAATCCTCCAATCTCTGGCCGCCCCGGCCGCAAGAGCGGCACCCGCGAACTGGTGATCTCTAAAACGCCATTTGTCGCCGTGTTTCGAGCCAACGGACAAACCGTTGAAGTTCTGCAGTTGCTGCACAGCTCACAGCAATGGCCGCCCGCCCCCAAAAAAAGCAAATCGACTCTTTGACAAAGAAGCAGCTTTTTCAGAATTAATTGAACGGGGCCAATTGCGTTCGCTCAGTGGTGCAATGGGATAAATTACCGCTTTCTGCGCGGCATCTACTCCATTACCCCCGCCACAGACAACTCAAAATCAATAGCTGCTCGCGCCCATATTCATTGGGCTACAAGCATTTTTAGCACTGAATCAGGGCTAAAACAAGGCTAAAACAAGGTCAAAACTCACCAAATCGCTACTTCTTGTGCTGCAGAAAAAACGCCAGCATCGCCTTGCTGGCCGACGGGCCGTCGGGGTCGGTGTAGCTGCCTTGTTTGCTGCCGCCTGACCAGGCGTGGGGGCCGTTGTTGATGCTCCAGTATTCGATGAACGACTTGCCAGCCGCGTTGGCGTAACGGGTGAGCTCGGTGGGTTTGTCGTTGCGGTCGGCTTTGTCGCCTTCGGGGTAGTTGGCAGATTGGGTTTTGGTCAGTGGCGTGGCGGTTTTTTCGAGTGCGGCCAGCGCATCAAGCGTAATGGTTTCGCCGTTGCTGGGGTGTACGGTGGTGTCGCGCTCGCCATGAAAAACAATCGTGGGCATGGCCGAGGTGGGCTGCCCGCGGCCCTGGCCGCCCATTCTCATGGCCTGAAAAGCCGTCATGACGTTGCTGGCGGCACCCGCTGGCAGGCCTGAATGCACGCCTAGCGCCGTGAACAGTTCAGGGTGCTGCCCAGCGACCACGGCAGCCATGGCGCCACCAGCCGACAGCCCGGCGATGTACACGCGGCGCGGGTCGGCGCGGCGGCCGTTAAAGTCGGTGGCCAGCACGAGGCGGGTCAGCGCGGCAATCATGCCAGGCTCGCCAGTGTCGGCCTGCTGGTGGCCGGGTTCAAACCAGTTCCAGCACATTTGCAGGTTGGCGCTGGTGATCTGCTCGGGGTACAGCACCAAGCATTGCTCTTTGGCGGCCAGCGCGTTCATGGCCGTGCCTTTTGAAAAATCGAGCGCGTCTTGCTTGCAGCCGTGCAGCAGCACCACCAGCGGCATTTTGTCGCGCTCGACGGCGTGTTCAGCCGCATCGGCCCGCTTGGGCACAAACAGGCGGTACGGGTAGTTGCGCCCCTCAAAGGCAAAGGTTTGCTCTGAAAAATTGGGGTGCGGCGGTGATGGCAGGGGGGCAAGCAGATCGTCGTCGTTGGCGGCGGGCGGCGGCGCACGGTCGTGCTGGGGGAAGGGCTGCGGGTAGTCGGCGGGCATCACTTTGGCCACTGGCAGAGCGATGATTGGAACGACTTTGGGCGTGTTTGGGGGCGCAGGTCCCACGGCTTGGGGCTTGGCCGGTGAGGGTGCGGGCAATGCCGCGCCGCCAAGGGCGCGCTGAATCAGGCGCGTAGCGTCCATCAGGCGGCCCATGCGGGTCAGGCCGGTGGCTTTGAGCAGGGTTTGGGTGAAGGTGGTGGGCACAGGTGCTCCAATCAAAAAGGTCATCCGAGGTCATGCGAGGTCATCAGAGGTCATCAAAGGTCATCAGGGGAGGTCTGCCGATCAGGGGCAGACCGAAATTGCTGCAATGCAGCAAAAGGACAGAATACGCTCTTTTAGCCGGGTTGGTAGCGGCGACTCGGCAAAATTTTGTAGTATTTTTGCGCTAGGGTCAGTCGGCGGTAGGGTGGCCAGTGTGACGGGTAGAAGGCTAGGCAGGCTCGCAAGTGCTTGGCTGGGCGCTAAAGTGGGCACTAACCCCCGCGGACTGCGCCACATCGCCACCGCTGCGCTAGGCGCTGCCGTGAAAGCCAAATGCCATGTCAGGCTTGACGCCGCTGATCAGCTCGGCCATGGCCTTGCCCGAGCCCGCGCCGTGCGTCCAGCCCAACGTGCCGTGGCCAGCGTTTACCCACAATTTACGCACTTTGGTTTGCCCAATGTACGGAATATTGGTCGGCGTGGCTGGGCGCAGGCCAGTCCAAAAATGCGGCGCACCGCCAGCTTCTTCCAGCCGGGTGTCGCACACGCCCGGCAGCACTTGCTCAATGCGGTTGGCCAGCATGGCGCAGCGGGCCTTGGCCAGCGGTGTGGTCAATGACAAGTCGTAGCCGCCGACTTCAATCGTGCCAGCCACGCGCAAGTGGTTGCCCAGTCGGCTGATGGCGCACTTGACTTCATCGTCAATCGTGCTGACTTGTGGGGCCAACTCGGGTTTAAGAATATTGAAGGTAGCGCTGTAGCCCTTGCCGGGGTAAATCGGCAGGTCAACACCGACTTCGCGCAGCAGCGGCGCGCTGTACGAGCCGCAGGCCACCACAATCGCATCGGCCTTGATATTAATGCTGTTTTTAATGTCGTTTTGACCTGTAACCGAGGAAAATCGGGCGCGAACAGCTACTGAATCAATAGCGCCGCCCAGCTTGTTCAGCCGCTCAATGTCGTGCCCGTACATAAACGTGGCGCCTTTGGCCGCGCAGTGTTCGGCCAGCGCCTGTGTGAAGACTTTGGCGTCGCCGCTTTCGTCGCTGGCGGTGTACGTGCCCCCTACGATTGAATGCGCAAACTGTTTAAAGGCCGGCTCAATGGCCAGCAATTCGGCTTGGCTCACCACCTTGCGGTTTACGCCGTATTTGCGCATTAATGCGGCGGCATCAGCTGCGGTGTCGAATGATTTTTGGTCGGTGTAGTAGTGGGCAATGCCGCGCTCCAGCCGGTTGTATTCAATGCTGGTGGCGGCCACCACGGCTTTGAGTGCGGTGTGGCTGTACTCGCCCAGGGCTACCAGTTGCTGCACGTTGCGCTCAAACGCGGTGTCGTTGCACTGGGCCAAAAACTTCAGCCCCCACAGCCACTGGTGCAGGTCAAATTGCGGCCTGAAGAGCAGCGGCGCGTCGTCTCTGAACATCCATTTCAGGGCTTTGAGCGGCGCATCGCGGTTGGCCCAGGGCTCGCAGTAACTGACGGAGATTTGCGCCGCGTTGGCAAAGCTGGTTTCCATGGCCGCGCCGCTTTGCCGGTCAATCACGGTGACTTCATGCCCATGCTCCAGCAGGTGCCACGCTGTGCTGACGCCAATAATGCCCGCCCCCAAAACCACTACTTTCATAAGCTGCCTTTGCTTCGTTCGGTGATTGCACCCAGCAGTCGAGTATCAATCTAAGTTGCATTGAACCAGAAAACCAGCGCAGCAGGCTCACGAAGCATGGGGGATTAAACCGCGCGGTAGTTTTTTGGAGTAGTCGACTAAAAAATACGCGCATGGTATTTTTTTGAACTGACTCGCATTAATCAGCGTACCATCGACAAATGATCACTGCTGCCGCCGCTCCCCCTGTTAAAACCACCTTCAAAGCGCAAATGTTGCAGGCCCGAGAAGAAGCCATCGTTATGGCCGTGAATCGGCTGCTGGCAGAAAAGGGCTTTGACCTGATGACGGTCGACGAAGTAGCCGCCGACGTTGGCATTGCCAAGGCCAGCTTGTACAAACACTTTTCCAGCAAAGAAGACCTGGCCGCCGCTGCCATGGTGCGCGTGCTGGGCCTGGCGCAAGCTTACTTGGCCAGCTTGCCAGCCAATGCCAAACCGGTGGCGCAACTCAAAGCCGTGGCGCGCTGGATGCTGCAAGTACAACTCAAGGGCGAAATGCCGTCGCTGCCCAGCCAAAACTCCACCCTGCGCGCCAACTTGATGGCCAACAAGGCCTACCTGGCGGGGCTGATGCAGGTCAGCGACCAAATTGGCGGCTGGATAGAAGCGGCCCAAGCCGACGGCAGCCTGGACGCCAAAGTACCCGCGCTGGTGGTGCTGTACACGCTGTACTCGCGAGCCTGTGACCCGGTGCCCGGCTTTTTGAAAGCGGGCGGCCAGCACACTGATGAGCAAATTATTGACATCGTGCTGGCGACTTGTTTTGATGGGCTTAATCGACGTTGATCGACGTTAATCGTCCTTGAGCGTCATTGAGCGCCATTGAGCGCCATTATTGGCCCATTTTTGGGTACAAATCAGGCTGTAGCCCAATTAAC
>JANOWB010000366.1:0-4459 GCA_031417695.1 Polaromonas sp. | reverse complement strand
CTGATGGACGAGCGCCGGCGCGAAGCGGACAAGGCCCGGTAAATAGGTAGTAGGTAGGCTCAAGTAGGGCCAGCCAGCAAGTTTGCGCGACCCTGAAATTGCTATTTAATGTATAGCTGCTCGCGCCCGTATTTATTGGGCTACAACCCTATTTAATGCTGAAAATCAGGCTTTTTAGCTGTTTTTCGTCGCTTTGAGCGTGCTTGTGGACTGACTCAAATCAATTTTCAGGCGTGGGCGATGACTTCGCTTTTTCGGCAGTGTCTTCAGTCGCTTTATTGGCAAGTTGCTCCCGCTCTTTTGCCAGTTGCTGCTCCAGCTGAGCCCGGCCTTGCCTGACCACCGCAATCACTTTGGCGCGGTCTTTGTAGTGCGGATAAAACTGCTCAACCAGTGCAATGTTGTGCTGGCGAAAGCGTGTTGCGCTCTCGCAGGCTTGGTCGGCTGATTGGCCCAGCAGCTCCAGCACGGCTCTGGCACTTTTCAAGCTGGCTTCAAACAGCTCGCGCTCCACCAGCGTCACACCTCTGTCCCGCAACTGGTTCCAGTGCACAACGTCTCTGGCTCTGGCTACTATTTGAAGTTGCGGGAAATGCGCCTTGGCGATGTCCACAATCTTCAAAGATTGCTCTACGTTGTCTACGGCCACCACCAAAATTTTGGCTGTGCCCGCGCCCGCGATTCGCAGCAAGTCAAGGCGTGTGGCGTCGCCGTAGAACACGCGGTAGCCAAAGGCGCGCGCAGTTTCAATTTGATCAGCGTTGTGGTCGAGCAAAGTCGGCACTGTGCCCTGCGCCTGCAGCATGCGGCTGATGATTTGTCCGTAGCGGCCAAAGCCAGCGATGATCACGGGCGCGGTTTGCGTCTCTGATATTTCGGCCATCAAAGAAGCACCGCGGCTGGCGTAACGCGGCAAAAGAAATTGATCGACCACAATCAGCAAAAGTGGCGTTATCAGCATTGACAAAGCCACAGCGCCAATCAGCAGTGACGACGTTTGCATTGAAAAAACACTGGCCCCGGCGGCCGCCTGAAACACCACAAAAGCAAATTCGCCGCCTTGGGCCAGCAGCACCACAAACACGGGGCGTTCTTGAAAAGGAATTTTCATGGCGCGGGCAATGCCGTAAAGCACCACCAGCTTCAGCGCCAAAAAGCCGAACAAAATCGCGGCTATCAAGCCCGGTGATTGCAGCAACACGCCGAAGTCGATGCTCATGCCCACAGCGATAAAAAACAAGCCCAGCAGCAGGCCTTTGAAGGGTTCAATATCGGTTTCAAGCTCGCGGCGGTATTCGCTTTCTGCCAGCAGCACGCCTGCCAAAAACGCGCCGAGCGCCATCGACAGGCCAACAAACTGCATCAGCGCGGCAATGCCGACCACCAGCAGCAGTGACGCCGCCGTAAATATTTCAGGTGTTTCGCTTTTGGCTATCCAGCGCAGCACCGGTCGCAGCAGCAACCGGCCACCCAAAATGATGCCGCCAATAACTGCTATTATTTTAATAGCTTCTAGCGCCCGATTTGATTGGGCTATAGCCTCATTTGAGCCCGCTAAAACGCCTAAAAGTGGCAATAAAGCCAAAATCGGGATAGCCGCCACGTCTTGAAAAAGCAAAATCGAAAACCCGGCCTGCCCGCTGCTGGTGGGCATCAGGTTGCGCTCATTAATCGCCTGCAATGCAATCGCTGTGCTCGACAGCGCCAGGCCGAGGCCAGCAACCAAAGCAATTTTCCAGTCAACCCCACAAGCCATGGCCACGCCGGTGATGGCCGCCGTGCACAGCGCCATTTGCGCGCTGCCCCAGCCGAAAATGGGGCGGCGCAAGTCCCACAAGCGCTTGGGCTCCAGCTCCAGCCCCACCAAAAACAACATCAGCACCACGCCGAATTCGGCGAAATGCAAAATATCTTGCACGTTGGTGACGAGCTTTAAGCCCCAGGGGCCAATGGCTATGCCTGCCGCCAGGTAACCAATGATTGAGCCCAGGCCGAACTTTTTGGCAATCGGCACGGCCACGACGGCAGCGGCCAGGTAAATCAGGCTGTTGACCAGCCATGCGGGTGAGTTTTCCATGAGTCGTTGAGGTCGGTGAGGCGCAAAAAAATTGACGTGAACAGAGGTTGCGCAAGCGCTGCGTTTTGGGCTAACCCTTTAGCGCTACCATAATAGAAAAAACTGCAGAAGTTTCAAACACCTACAAAAAGGAGCCCGGTATGCCAGTGGTCGTGATTGCCAATCCTAAAGGCGGAGTCGGTAAATCGACACTTGCTACCAATGTGGCGGGCTACTTTGCCAGCCAGGGCCACGCGGTGATGCTGGGCGATGCCGACCGCCAGCAGTCGTCTCGCTTGTGGTTGGGCTTGCGGCCACCCGCCGCGCGGCCGATTGCGACGTGGGACGTGACGGCTGACTTGATTGTCAAGCCGCCCAAAGGGACCACGCATGTGGTGCTCGACACGCCCGGCGGCCTGCACGGCTGGCGCTTTAACGATGTGATCAAACTGGCTGACAAAATCATTGTGCCGCTGCAGCCCAGCGTGTTTGATATTTTTGCTACGCGCACGTTTTTAGACCAGTTGGCCGAGCACCGCCATGCGGGCAAAGTGCAAGTCGGCATCGTTGGTATGCGGGTGGATTCCCGAACGCTAGCCGCCGACAAACTGCGCGGCTTTGTCGACAGTTTGGGCCTGCCAGTGCTTGGCATGGTGCGCGACACGCAAAACTACATTCACCTGGCGGCACGCGGGTTGACCTTGTTTGACGTTGCGCCGGGCCGGGTAGAAAAAGACCTGGAGCAATGGCGCGGCTTGTGCGCGTGGCTGGACAAATAAAAAGAAAACCAACAGTAAAAATCAAAAGATGAAAACGTTTCAAACCCTAGATGAATTGAGCGCCTGTGTGGGCCAAGTGGTAGCTGTCAGTGACTGGCTGACCATTACCCAGCAGCAAGTCAATTTGTTCGCTGATGCCACCGGCGACCACCAGTGGATTCATGTTGACCCTGAAAAAGCGGCCAAGGGCCCGTTTGGCGCGCCTATTGCCCATGGGTTTTTAACGCTGTCGCTATTGCCCAAGTTTTTTGAATCGTCGTTTGAGATTGTGGGCTCGCGCATGGGCGTGAACTACGGGCTAAACAAGGTGCGTTTTACTGCGCCCGTGCCGGTAGGCAGCCGTTTGCGCGCCAGCATGAAGCTGCTCTCGAGCCAGCCCATCGATCACAACGGCGTGCAAATGACATGGGAAGTGGTGGTGGAGCGCGAGGGCGAAGCCAAGCCGGTGTGCATTGCAGAATCTTTGGTGCGCCGCTACCCGTAGCGTCTTTTTTTGCGGCGGCTTGCTGGGGCGCTATTTGGCGCTGCCAAAGCCGTTTTGTCGCCACGCCTCAAACACCGTCACGGCTACTGCGTTAGACAGGTTCAAGCTGCGCTGAGCCGGCTGCATGGGCAAGCGCAAGCGTTGGGCGGCGTCAAACGAGTCCCGCAATTCTGGCGCCAGGCCTTTGGTTTCAGAGCCAAACACCAGCCAGTCGCCACTTTGAAAAGCCACGTCGTACAAGTTGCGCGAACCGCGCGTGGTCATGGCAAACAAGCGCGCGGGGTCTGGGGCTTGTGCCACTAAAAAGGCCGACCAGTTGGCGTGCCGGGTGACTGGCGCGTACTCGTGATAGTCCAGCCCGGCGCGGCGCATTTGCTTGTCGTCCATCGAAAAGCCGAGCGGCTCGATCAAATGCAGGCGGCAGCCCGTGTTGGCGGCCAGCCGAATCACGTTGCCAGTGTTGGGCGGAATCTCTGGCTCGACTAAAACAATATTGAACATAAGCTGCCGAGTTTAGAGCGGCGTTCTGGCCAGCACCACGCCGGTGATGTGCACTGCACCCGCCGCCCGCAACACCTCAGCCGCGGTAAAAAGCGACGCGCCACTGGTCATCACGTCGTCCACCAGCACCACACGCTTGCCCGCCAGGCTGGCAGCTCGCAGCGGGTCGATTTGAAATGCACCGCGCACGTTGTCCATGCGGGCTTGACGTTTTAACTGGGTTTGGGGCGGTGTGTTTTTAACTCGCCACAGCAGCGTTGCGTCGGTTTTGCCTTGGCTGCCAGATTGCGCTGCCAGCTGCGTGGCCAGCTCCCACGCCTGGTTAAAGCCGCGCGTTTGCAGGCGCTGCGTTGCAAGCGGGATTGGCACAATCACGTCGCTTGGGCTCAGCGAGTCAAACACCTGCTTAATAGCGGGGTTGGCCAGCATTAATTTAGCGAAAAAAGCAGCCCAACCGGGCTGATCTGCAAATTTGTATTGCGTGATTAACGCTGACCATGGGTAGGCGTAGTCAACGGCCACCAGCGTTTTATCGACTGGCGGTGGGTGCTTGATGCAGTCAAAGCAAACGCTGCGCGGGCTGGCCTGGCCAAGCGATAAATCAGCGGGCAGGGCCACGGCGCACTGGCTGCAGCGCTG
>JANOWB010000365.1:0-3282 GCA_031417695.1 Polaromonas sp. | reverse complement strand
CCAGCAGGCAGCGGCACCAAAGAACAAGTCGCCATTCGGCTAGACCACGATGTGTTGGCCGCGTTCCGCACAGGTGGGCCAGGCTGGCAAACGCGGATGAATGAAGCTTTGAGAGACTGGCTGCGCACGCATTCGGCGGTTTGAGTAAATTTTCGTCTGATATTTAAGTTTCTAGCGTAGTAAATGTGCCCAAAGTATAATTAATACGGGCGCAAGCAGCTACGAATTAAATAGCAAATAGACAGGTCAAATTTTACTGCGCCACCCACCCACCATCCATATTCCAAGCCACCCCGCGCACGTTGTTACCTGCAGGCGAGCAGAAGAACACAGCCAGCGCGCCTAACTCTTCAGGAGTGGTGAATTGCAGTGATGGCTCTTTTTCGCCCAGCAGTTGCGCGGTAGCAGCTTCCATGCTGATGCCGCCTGCTTTGGCCCGGTCGTCGAGCTGCTTTTGCACCAGTGGCGTCAGCACCCAGCCCGGGCAAATTGCGTTGCAGGTCACGCCGCTTTTGGCGTTTTCTAGTGCGGTGACTTTGGTCAGGCCGACGATGGCGTGTTTGGAGGCGACATAGGCTGACTTTTCAGCCGAGGCCACCAGGCCGTGGGCGGACGCAATGTTGATGATGCGGCCCCAGCCTTTGCCGCCGTTGGCAGCTTGCATGGCGGGCAGCGCCAAGCGGGTCGCGTGAAAGGCGCTGGACAAATTGATGGCAATGATGGCATCCCATTTTTCGACGGGGAAGTTCTCGATGCGCGCAACGTGCTGAATACCGGCGTTGTTCACCAAAATATCGATCAAGCCAAATTGCGCGGCGGCAAAAGCCATCATGTCGGCGATCTCGGCTGGCTTGCTCATGTCAGCGTTGTGGTGCACAACGGTCGTGCCAAAGGCAGCAATCTCAGCTTTCGGGCCCGCAACATCGCCAAAACCATTCATCACGATATTTGCGCCTTGCGCGGCCAGCGCTTTGGCAATACCCAAGCCGATGCCGCTGGTTGAGCCTGTTACTAACGCGGTTTTACCTTTGAGCATGATGAAACTTTCTTCGTATGATGAACTGGAATCGATTTTTTATTATCCAGCTTTCACTACAAGACACGTCAGACCAACATGCAAGAGCCCAACCTGAATTACGTTCAATGCACCGACAGCAGCGAGGGCCACTTGATGGCGTATTGGCAGTGGGGCAACCCGAGCAGCAGCCACGTGGTGGTGTGCGTGCACGGCCTGTCGCGGCAGGGCCGTGACTTTGACACTCTTGCGCGGGCGCTGGTGCGCGCCGCACCGGCGGGCGACATTCGCGTGGTGTGTGTTGATGTGGTGGGCCGGGGCGAAAGCGGCTGGCTTAAAGACCCATCGGGCTACCAAGTGCCGCAATACGCCGCAGACATGCTGGCCTTGTCGGCGCAACTGCATGCGCAGTCGCCCATCACTGAGCTCGACTGGGTAGGCACCAGCATGGGCGGCTTGATTGGCTTGGTGGTGTGTGGGCAAGCTAATTTGCCACTTCCAGTACCGGTGCGTTCCCTGGTGTTAAACGACGTCGGCCCGGCACTACAGTGGGAAGCGATTGTGCGAATTGGCACGTACTTGGGCAAGGCCGGGCTATTTGATTCAGTGCAAGCCGCCGCTGACGCGATGTGGGCTATTTCAACCGGGTTTGGGCCGCATACGCCCGCGCAGTGGCTGGCCTTGTCAACACCCATGACGCGGCCTATTTCGTCTGCACCCGACACGCAATATCGCCTGCACTACGACCCGGCAATAGCCGCGCCGTTCAAACAGGCAACACAAGAATCAACCCTGCAAAGCGAAAAAACGCTGTGGCAGCTGTATGACAACATCACAGCCCAAACGCTGCTTCTGCGCGGTGCCGAGTCTGACTTGCTTAGCCCGGCCACGGCGCTTGAGATGACTCAGCGCGGCCCACGAGCCAAGCTGGTCGAGTTTGCGGGGGTGGGCCACGCGCCTACGCTGATGGCCCCCGACCAGGTAGCAGCGGTGGTTTCGTTTTTAGGCCTCAATGCTCAGTTATGAGCTCTTATGAAACTGACCCGCAATGAAGAATAAGTTGGAAAGCGCTGCGGCCCCCATCGTGGCGGCTACCGCCGACGATGCCGCGGGCATGGCCCAAGACCTGGTGCGGGCACGCGCATTTGCCGAGCCATTGATTGCCTACGAGTCGCTCGACACCGGCGAAAACACGCTGGCCCATGCTGACGCAGTAGTGGCTATTTTGAAGTCGATTGGCGGCTCAGCAGCGCTGCAAACCGCCATTTACTTGGTGCACGCGTGCCAACACTTGACCAAGCCGCAAGAGGTAATCACCAAAGCTTTTGGCGCAAACTACGCCGCGCTGGCGCTGGAGACCACCAAGCTCGCCAACGTGCAGCGCCAGGCCAGAGGCGCGGGCAGCAAAGCGCAGCTGGCCGATGACGCTGCTGCGCAAACCGAAAACGTTCGCAAAATGCTGCTGGCGTTTTCGCGCGATTTGCGCGTGGTCATGTTGCGCTTGGCATCGCGTTTGCAAAAGCTGCGCTACTTTGCCGCCAACAAAATAAACGCGCCCTATGCGCTGGCTAACGAGTCGCTGCACGTATTTGCGCCGCTGGCTAATCGACTGGGAATTTGGCAAATTAAATGGGAAATGGAAGACCTCGCCTTTCGTTTTCTGGAACCCGAAACTTATAAAAAAACCGCACAGCTGCTCGATGAAAAACGTGCCGAGCGTGAGCAGTTTATGGAAGCGCTTCGGGCCAAGCTACAGCTGAAGTTAAACCAGGGCGGCGTGGCGGCGCTGGTGTATGGCCGGCCGAAACACATCTACAGCATTGTTAAAAAAATGCGCGGCAAAGCACTGGCGTTTGACCAGGTGTTTGACATTCGTGCGCTGCGCGTCATTGCCGCTGATGTGCCCGGTTGCTACGCGGCGCTCAGCTTTGTTCATGCACAGTTTGAGCCTATTGATGGAGAGTTTGACGACTACATTGCCAAACCCAAATCTAACGGCTACCAGTCGCTGCACACCGTGGTGCGTGACGATTCTGGCAAGCCGCTTGAGATTCAAATCCGCACACAGGCCATGCATGACCATGCCGAGCACGGTGTGGCGGCGCACTGGGCGTACAAAGAAGCCGGTGTTAAAGGCTATGCCGGCGTGTCGGCCAGCGGTGAATATGACGCCAAAATAGCGGTGCTGCGCCAGTTGCTGGCTTGGGAGCGTGAGTTGTCGGGCTCGTCAATTCAACGCGTTTCAGCCGACGGGCAAGGCCTGTTTG
>JANOWB010000364.1:0-5504 GCA_031417695.1 Polaromonas sp. | reverse complement strand
GTGGTGTTGCCGCAAATGGCTTTAAGCGAAGCCAAGTGCTCTTCGGCTTTGGCTGGCTGCCTGTCCATCAAATACGCCTCGCCAATGTACTCGTGGGCACCTTTGTGCTTGGGGTCAGTTTTAAGCGCTAACCGGTAGTACTCAAAAGCCTTGGGCAAGTTCGGCGTGGCCTGCTTGCGCAGCGAATAAGCCAGCAGGTTGTAGGTGTCTGCGTTACCTGGCTTTTCTTTGGCTTGCAGGGTAAGTTCGGCAATTGATTTTTGCCAGTCTTTGGCCTTCATGGCTGCGCGTGCGGTGGCCATGCGGTCGGCGCTGCCTGCTGGTTCTGGCTCTGACGTCGGGGTGGTGTCTGCGGCAGTTGCTGGCAGCGCAAAAGCTGTGCCGAGGCAAATAACTAAACCAATTGCGCGCAGCGCGTTGAGGGCAGTGAAAGTTCTAAAGGTGTGTTGCATGTCAGGCTTCGGTAAACGTGAAATAAAAAGTGTGTTGAAAATTTAATTGAAAATCGAATGCTAAAACAGAATTAATATTCTGCTTTTCCGCTGCCATTTTTGACGCCTTTTCTGCCCAACACTTGCCAGTTAGTGCGCTGCTCAATTAGTTTGGCTAAAAATTCGAGTTCTTCATCGGTGTGATTAATGGCGTTGGCGGGCGTCAGTTTTCGGCCGGCTTTGGGCTCAACTTCGCCCCAGAAAGCTTGGTGGTAGTCAGCCGTCGACACGCGCTTTTCACCATCTGATTCAATGTCTACCGTGCCGTAGCAATTGCAAAAGTAGCTGCGGTTGTTCTGGTCGGCAAACACTTCTGAATAAACACCCGTACCTCGAATGCCCGCAGTTAGCGTCGGCAAAATGATTGACCGGCTGCGGCCCTTGCCCCACACACTGACCACGGCGCCGGTGAGCAGGCGCAGCAGGCTGACCGCATTCAGCGAATTGCCACGCTCGACTGATAAAGTCGAATTTTGCCGCACCTGAAACGCTGCGTTGCCAATCACAAACATCAAATTAGCGCCGGGGCCGGTGGTAACTTGATCGCCGGTTTGAATAGATTGGCCGGGCAGCAGCGTCAACCCATTTAAAAGCGCGTCGCCCGTTTTTTGCACCACGTTGCTGCGCTCTTGGGCCATGGCCGCTGGCAGCCCACCCATAGCTACCCAGGCAGCCGCTGCCTTAAGCGCATCGCGGCGTTGAAACCACAAAATTTCGTGGTCGCCTCGGCCTTGTAGGGTGTGCTGGGTCATGGGAGCCTCCTTAATTTGTAATGATCAATCGCTAAAGCAACTGTTTGTAATCAGACGTTGGTGGGCGGCAACTCGTCAGAAGTTCCTTCAAAGCTGTCGGCGTACGTGAAATAAATAGACGTAAAAAACATCGCAAACAAAATCAAGGCAATGGGAAAAAGCGCAAGGTTTGCCAAGCCCGGGCTGCCCAGCACAGCGGCCAACAGTGTTAACGCCAGCATGGTCAGCACAAAAATACCGATCCAGGCCAAGCTGTAAATGGTCATCGCGCCAAAGTTTTTGTAGCACGCCATAAAGCTGAAGAACAAACTTTTTACCGGCGGCATGCCTTGCCAGTGCACCAGCGCCGGAGCGTGCCAAAACATCAGTGACAACGGCACATACAGCGCCAGCGTGACCCACATGGCTGCTTGAAAATCGCTTTTCAGTACCAGCTCTTCGGTGATTTTGCCGCCTATCAAATACAGCTTGGCAAATTGCCCGCCATCAATCAGGCTGGTCACGGCCATGATGGCTAAAAACCCGACGGCATAAATAGCGCCCAGTACCGCCATTGATTTCAACCGCTGCCTACCCGCCCGAAAAGCGCTGATCAAAATTGACGGCATCGGAAAGTTGCCTTTGCTGGCCTCTTTGGTGGCTGCCATCAGGCCCAGCGTGGCCGCTGGCAACAGCGCGAGCGCAAGCGCGGCACCAATAAACGGCAACATAGAAGCTAACGACAAGAGCGCCATAAACATAAAAAACAAGCCTGACATGGCCAGCGGCTGCTGCAAAAACGTTTTAAAGCCCAGCTTGACCCATGCCAAGCCAGTACGCGGTGCAACGATGTTTAGTTTCATAAATCTGAAGTGGGGAAAAAGTGGGTGGACAGCTCGCAGGTTAGCGGCTTTTGCATGCGGTGGCGCAGAACACGCTCGAAATGAGTCGGGTCATGCGCCTTGAGCACGCTGGCTTCGCGCGGCAGATAAAAGTCCCACAACCGGGAAATCCAAAACCGTAGCGCAGCGCCGCGTGCCATGGCGGGCAGCAATTGCCGTTCTTGCGCGGTCAATGGGCGCACTGCCGCATAGGCAGCTAAAAAGCTGGCCGCGTTGCCCGCGTTGTGGTGGCCTGTCGGTAAATTAATGCACCAGTCGTTTAAACACACGCTGATGTCAAACAGCAGCGCATCGCAGCCGGCAAAATAAAAGTCAAATACGCCGGTTAATTTGCCTTGTTCAAACATCACGTTGTCGCGAAACAAATCACCGTGAATCGGGCCAACCGGCAGCGCGGTGTAAGCGGGCTGGGCAGCAATATGGTTTTGGTAGGCGATTTCCCCCAGCAGCAAGCTTCGCTGCTCGGCACTGACGTGCGGGAGAACGGCTGGCAGCGTAGCGTTCCACCACGGCAAAGCGCGCAAATTGGGTTGTTGCTTGGCAAAAGCTAGCCCAGCTACATGCATCTTTGCAAGGGTGGTGCCCATTTGTGCGCAGTGCTCGGCATTAGGCGCCAGCTCGCTGCTGCCACTGAGCTTATTCACAATTGCAGCGGGCTTGCCTTTTAAGCGATGAATAATTGCGCCGGTGGCGTCTGGCGCGGGGTTGGGCACCGGCAGCCCTTGGCTGGCCAGCAGTTGCATCAATTCCAGGTAAAACGGCAGTTGCTCGAACGTCAGACGCTCAAACAAAGTCAGCACGTACTGGCCGCGCGTGGTGTCTGCAAAGTAGTTGGTGTTTTCAATGCCGCCGCTGCAGGGCTTGAGTGCAGTCAGCTCACCTAAATCAAATTGCGCGGTAAAAGCGGCCGCTTCTTCGAACGACACTTCGGTATAAACGGCCATGCTTGGAGTAACTCGGAAAAACGCCTGAAAAAACGATCAACGCGCCGGGTGGCTAGAACTTCAGCACATTCCAGACGCGCGAACCCGTGGTGTCGCCTTTTGAAGTTGACGGCGCCGCACCGTTGGCGGTGTCTGATGGTTTGACTTCGTAAGCCGGAATGTTGGCGCCTGTTTTGGGCTGAACCGTGATGCTTTGGGTTTGCCCGCCCACTCTGACTTCATCAATACGCGAGCCCGCGTCTTCGGTGCGAATGCGCTGTATGACCTGGTCGCCGCGAGGTGCGGGTGCAGGGGCTGCGGAAGCGGCTGGCGCAGGCGCAGC
The DNA here is from genome assembly GCA_031417695.1 of Polaromonas sp. Taxonomy (GTDB): domain Bacteria; phylum Pseudomonadota; class Gammaproteobacteria; order Burkholderiales; family Burkholderiaceae_C; genus Polaromonas. The sequence goes on along the minus strand of JANOWB010000364.1, from coordinate 2,114 downwards.
TGCTGTTTGCGCTGCGCACCACGCGGTGGTTGCCCACAGCGCGGTGAAAACGACAAAATTAACGCTCGGGAACTTGAGTTGGTTCATGCGAGCATTGTAGGCTGGGGCAGGGGTTAAATAGGCCCTAATAGGCTTTTCTGCGGCATGGGTTTAGCCTTGAAAATCACCTCGGCAGCCCCCTGACGGGCGTGCGAATTTGCAGCGCTGCAGGGCGCACCTTAATTACATGACAATTCCCTCATGACACTTGAGAAAAAAACCCTGCTGCTGGTCGATGGCTCCAGCTACTTGTACCGGGCTTTTCACGCCATGCCTGACCTGCGCGCCGACCCGGCAGACCCCAGCAGCCCAGCTACTGGCGCTATTCGCGGTATGGTCAACATGCTGACGAGGCTACGCAAAGACCACCGCGCCGACTACGCAGCCTGCATATTTGACGCCAAGGGCAAAACATTCAGGGACGACCTGTACCCCGCCTACAAGGCCACCCGCTCGCCCATGCCGCCCGATTTGCGCAGCCAGATTGAGCCTGTGCATGAAGTAGTGGCGCTCATGGGCTGGCCGGTGTTAACGGTGCCCGGTGTGGAGGCTGACGACGTGATTGGCACCCTGGCCTGCATGGCATCCGCTCAGGGCATTGAAGTCATCATCTCCAGCGGCGACAAAGACTTGAGCCAATTGGTTGACGAGCACATCACCGTGATTGACACCATGAACGACAAGCGCCGCGACTTGGCTGGGGTGGAAGCCGAGTTTGGCGTGCCGCCGCGCCTGATGGTTGACTACCAAGCGCTGGTCGGCGACACGGTAGACAACGTTCCGGGCGTGCCCAAGTGCGGGCCTAAAACAGCGGTTAAGTGGCTGTTGGAATATGGCTCACTTGATAACCTTGTCGCGCATGCAGCAGACATCAAAGGCGTGGTCGGTGACAACCTGCGGGCTTCGCTCGACTGGCTGCCGCAAGGCAAGGCGCTGGTCTCGATTAAAAAAGACTGTGACTTGGCCGAATATGTAAGTGGTCTGCCCGCTATGGATTCAATAGCTATTGGCGCCCAGAAACAGGTCGAATTGGCTATTTTTTATGAAAAATATGGGTTCAAAGGGCTGGTCAGATCGCTAGACAGCGCCGCGCCTGCTGTTGCAGCCGACAAGCCGGCCGTAAAAACGGAGCCGGGTTTGTTCGACGAACCGGAGGCCGCAGCAGTTGTGCCCCGTCAGCCCAGCACCTTGGTGTTCGACACCATCCTGTCTTGGGGAGCATTTGACGCGTGGCTAGCTAAATTGCAGGCTGCGGACTTGGTGGCGCTGGATACCGAAACCACGTCACTTGACGAAATGCGCGCTGAAATTGTCGGCATCAGCTTTGCTATTGAAGCCGGTAAAGCAGCCTACATTCCGCTGACGCACGACTATCCCGACGCGCCCGCCCAGTTGCCGCGTGATGCCGTATTGGCCAAGCTAAAACCGTGGCTTGAAAATCCGGCTAAATGCAAACTCGGCCAGCACATCAAGTACGACAGGCATGTGTTTGCCAACCACGGCATTGAAGTAAAAGGCTACGCGCACGACACCATGCTGCAAAGTTATGTGCTGGAAGTGCATAAGCCGCATGGCCTTTCCAGCTTGGCCGACAGGCATTTGGGGCGCGGCGGCATCACGTTTGAAGACCTGTGCGGCAAAGGTGCGCACCAAATTAAATTCAATCAGGTTGACATCGCCAAGGCAGCTGAATATTCAGCCGAAGACGCTGACCAAACGCTGGGCGTACACAACGTGCTGTGGCCACAAATTCAGGCAATTGACAAGCTCAAGTTTATTTATGAACTTGAAATCAAAAGTAGCGAAAGTTTGTACCGCATCGAGCGCAATGGCGTGCTGATTGACGGGCCGATGCTGGCCAAACAAAGCGGCGAGCTGGGCCTGCGCCTGGTGCAGCTGGAAACCGAAGCGTATGAAATTGCCGGCCAGCCCTTTAATTTGGGCAGCCCCAAGCAATTGGGTGAAATTTTCTTTGACAAGCTAGGCATGCCAGTCGTTAAAAAAACGCCCAGCGGCGCGCGCAGCACCGACGAAGAAGTGCTCGAAAAGCTGGCCGAAGACTACCCGCTGCCCGC
>JANOWB010000363.1:0-13973 GCA_031417695.1 Polaromonas sp. | reverse complement strand
ACGAAGCCCGGGTTATTTTTGAAACCATGCTGGCAGCGCGCAACCACCTCGGCTTGTTATCAGAAGACACCCACCCCGCCACGGGCGAGATGTGGGGAAACTTTCCGCAAACTTATTCCATGGTCGGCATCATCAACGCCGCTACGCGGCTGTCTGCACCCTGGGAGTCCAAGGTCTGAGCAAGGTATGAAAAAAGTATGAGCCGCTTGGTGGTCGTGTCCAACCGCGTTGCTGACCCGCGCAAGTCAGCCGCTGCAGGCGGCCTGGCGGTGGCACTTGGCGAAGCCCTTGCAGTCAACGGCGGGCTGTGGTTTGGCTGGAGCGGCACAGTAGTTGAAGGTGGCGCGCCCGGCGAGGGCGATGTACACACCCAACACGCTGGCAACGTGACCTTGACCACACTTGATTTGTGCCGCGACGACCACGACAGCTACTACCTGGGCTACAGCAACGGCGTGTTGTGGCCGGTGTTTCATTACCGGCTGGATTTGGCTGATTTTGACGCCGGCTACATTGGTGGCTACCGGCGCGTGAACCAGCTGATGGCCCGCAAGCTGCTGCCGCTGCTGAAAGCCGACGACACCATCTGGGTGCACGACTACCACCTGATTCCGATGGCGGCAGAGTTGCGTGCCATGGGTTGCAAAAATCGCATAGGCTTTTTTCTGCACATCCCGCTGCCGCCGCCGCTGATTCTGGCTGCCGTGCCGCAGCACGAGTGGCTGATCAAATCACTGTTTGCCTATGACCTGATTGGCTTTCAAAGCCAAGCCGATGTAGAGCACTTTGCAAGTTATGTGGGCAAGGAAGTCGCTGCGCAAACCCTGCCCCAGCACCAGTTTCGGGCCTTTGGTCGCAAAGTGCAGGCGCAGGCGTTTCCCATCGGGATTGACGTTGATGAATTTACGGCGCTAAGTCGCGGCAAAGACGCCAACGACATGTACGAGCGAATGACCACCGAATATTTACGCCGCCGCCTGCTGCTGGGCGTTGAACGGCTGGATTATTCAAAGGGTTTGCCGCAGCGACTTCGCGCATTCCGGGAACTGCTAAAAAATTATCCTGAAAATATCAGGAGCGCCACACTCATTCAGATTGCATCACCCAGCCGCGAGGCGCTGGACAGCTACAGCGGCCTGCGCCGTGAACTCGAAAGCCTGTGCGGCTCCATCAACGGTGACTACGGCGAGCTGGACTGGATGCCGGTGCGCTACATCCACCGCAATGTGGCGCGCAAGCGTTTGCCGGGCTTGTATCGGGCTGCAGACGTTGCACTGGTTACGCCGCTGCGGGACGGCATGAACCTGGTGGCCAAAGAATTTGTTGCAGCGCAGGACCCGGCCGACCCCGGCGTGCTGGTGTTGTCACGTTTTGCAGGCGCTGCCGAACAGATGAAAGATGCGCTGCTGGTGAACCCCTACGACACGCGCGGCACAGCTGAGAGCATTCAGCGGGCGCTGCAAATGCCATTGGCTGACCGTCAACGCCGGCACCAGCGGCTGCTGGAAGGCATACAAAATGAAGATGTGCACTGGTGGCGCAAAAGTTTTTTGAATGCGCTGCTGACATGCGACCAAGAGTGACCCAGGCGCCTAGACCAACTGGCTGACCACGCTCGCAATCAGGCTCAGCACAATCGTGGTGGTCAGCGGAAGGTAGCGCTCTTTGCCAAACAGCTTAAAGCGCAAGTCGCCCGGCAACTTGCCAAAGCCCAGCTTGTTTAGCCACGGCGTAAGCGCACTGATGCACACCAGCGCAAGAAAAATAACAATCATCCAGCGAATCATGATTTACAACGTGTGCGTGCGGTCACCGCTTGCAAAGCCCATCGGCTGCCACGCCGCTGTGTTTTTAGCCCCAAAGGCGATGACTTTGAACAGCTCGCCCATTTCGTGTTCGTTGATCAGTTTTTGCACCATTGCTCGGTCGGCAATGCTGGCGTCTTCCATGCCTTGCACCACACCGCAATTAAGTAAAAACCGCCCTTGCCCGGTGTAGCCCAACACCTCTAGCCCAGCCGCTTGCCCGGCCAGCGCCATGCCGGTGAAATTAACATGCGCGGTAATGTCCTTGTAGCCCACATCCGCCAGCGCATCGCCGTCAACCAAGTGCGCACGGTGGCACACCACGGTGCCCATGCTGCGCTGCGGGTGGTAGTACTCGTGCTCGGGAAAGCCGTAGTCAATAAGAAAAATTGCGCCGGCCGCCAGCTTGTCGGCCAGCGTGCTGATAAAACCTTCGGCTTGGGGGTGAATTTCAGTCAAATAATCATGCGTGCCGACCACCTCAAAAGGCGGCCGCATGTCGGTTGGCAGGTCTGCGTAGGCAAACGCACCGGCGCTCAACACAACGCCCCGTTCGTGCCAAGCGCCATTGACGCGGGCAAGCAGCTTGACCGGCATCGCGTCCAGTACCTCGTTGCCGATGACCACGCCGTTGATTTTTTCAGGCAACGCATTGGCCCAATTCACCTTGCCTGCAAAATTTAAAAGCCGCTGCTGCTGGCGCGCCCGCAAGCTGCCTGACAAATCGACAATCGTGTAGCGCTCGATCTGCGGCAGCGCCTGCAAAATATGCTCGGCCAGCACGCCAGAGCCCGCGCCAAACTCCCACACCTCGCGCACGCCCGTGGCGTCAAAAGCCTCAGCGATTTGCCGCGCCAGCGCTTGGCCAAAGCGGGGTGACATTTCGGGTGCGGTCACAAAGTCGCTGCCGCCCGTTTGCCTGGAGATACTGCCGCCGGGCATCAATCCAAACTTGCGCAGGTCATTGGCGTAGTAGCCCAGGCCCGGCGTGTACAGCGCCATGTCCATAAAACGGTCAAACCCCAGCCAGCCGCCCGCTTGGGCAATGGCTTCTTGAATTCGGATTTGCAGGGGAATCGTTAACATAGGCGCTGTCATGACAATACTTTTCAAAGCAGATTGTCGACGATTGTTTATCACCACACTATGCCGCCCACCACCCCTGCCCCCGTTGTTTTAGTTACCGGCGCCGCCAAGCGACTGGGCCGCGAAATCGCTTTGGCGCTTGCCACCGGCGGCTGGCGTGTGGCGGTACACTACCGCAGCTCCAATCAAGACGCTATTGAAACAGTAGCTGCTTGCGCCCGAATTCAGGGGGATTCAGACCTTTTTTATGCTGATTTAGGATCAGAATCAGACGTTAAAGCACTTTTACCCCAGGTAATAGCTAGGTTTGGCCGGGTTGATGCCGTGGTCAACAGCGCCTCAGCCTTCGAGCAAGACGATGCGGCTACTTTTAGTTTTGCCGCGCTTGAAAACCACCTGCGCAGCAACACTGGCGCGCCGATTTTGCTGGCGCAGGCCTTGCACACGCATGTGGCCAGCCGCAACGCTGATGGTGACACGTCAGCTCGCGGCGCGGTGGTCAATTTGCTCGACCAAAAGCTGTGGAACCAAAACCCCGATTTTTTGAGTTACACCCTGTCAAAAGCCGCACTGGGAGCCGCCAACACCATGTTGGCCATGGCGCTGGCCCCGCTGGTGCGGGTGGTAGGCGTGGCGCCAGGGTTAACGTTAACCAGCCACTTGCTGACCGATGCGCAGTTTGAAGCGCTGCACAAGCTGTCGCCGCTGGGTCGATCGTCAACGCCCGCTGACGTTGCAGCTACGGTTAAATTTGCACTTGATAACCAGTCGATTACTGGCACCACGCTGCTGGTCGATGGTGGCCAGCACTTGATGAAGTTTGCGCGCGACTTTTCTTTAATGCCCGACGCACCGCCCGTATCACCACCCATTTCACCTGACAATAAAAAGTAGCTATGTTCAACACCCGCGGCACACAAATTTTGACGCTTACTGGCCTGCGCTTTGACGCCAGCCTGGGTATTTTAGAAACCGAAAAAGTCGCACCGCAGCCGATCCAGGTTGATGCTGAACTCAATTTAGGCACCCAGCCACTGCTGCCGAGCGACGATGAAATTCACCGCGTGCTCGACTACCGCAAGGTGCGCCAAATCATCATCAGTGAATGCACCGCAACCCATGTCAATTTGCTTGAATCGCTGATCGGCAAAGTCGCGCAGCGGCTGATGCAGCTGCCCGGAGTGGTGGGCGTGCGCGTCAAAATCGCCAAGCTGGAGATATTTGACGACTGCGAAGTGGCTATTCGGATTGAGACCGGTCAGTGGTGATTGAACGGCAGCAACTTAAAAAGGCCTAGCCACGCACAAACTCTATCGTGCGCTCTGAGGCCGCTGTCAAGCTGCTCAACTTTTGCTTGAGCGCTTCATGCAGCTGCTTCGAGGTACCCGAAAAGCTGCCAAAAGTGGTGGCGGCAATTCGAAACCGAACTGGCTGCTGCGCTGCGTCGTCGGTGTCGCGCATCACGCCCAGCGCCACCAAACGAGAAAGCTTGCCCGCAAAGTTTGAGCCGGCCGACACCCGCGGCATCAAAATAGCGAACACATTGCCGTCAATACGGGCCACTGTGTCGTCAAGCCGTGTCACCATGCGCAGCATTCGAACGCAGCGCAGCACCAGCTCGTCTTCGCTGACCGGCGCTGCGAGTCGTTTCCCGGCCAGATCAATGTCGGCACGAACGTAGGCAACCGCAATGTCCTCGCGCGCGTGCCTGGCTTGGCTCCACAACTGCGCCAGCGTATCGGGAAAGTACAGCGGCGCTAGAAAACCGCTCAAAGGGTCAAGCTCAACCAGTGTCGTTTGCCGAACGTCCCAGGCATGGTTTGACTTGACGTGCAAGTGCAGCGCAATCAACAGCAACAATACTTCAAAGCCCACCGCAAAACCAATCGCGTTGTAAGGCAGCCAAGGCAAAGCGGCCAAACCAAATTGTTCGACCAGCGTCAAAGCCAACGCGGCAAACACCGGAAGGTAGGCCACTATCCACAACAGCGCGATGCTGCGGCGCTGAAAAACAGCATTGACCACAATACCGAACATCAATAGTGTGCCAACAGCCACCACCATCAACAGCGTACCCACACGCCACTCGATGCCGTTAAACGCCGTAAACGCATGGCGCGCAATAGTCGCCGCCAAAACTAGCGTGCCAATCAGCATCCACAGGTTCAAAAGCGGCGCGGCCTTCGGATCAATGAACAACACGCGGCAAAATTGAATTTGCGAAGCGATAGCCAGCGTTAAAAAAACGCCGTGTGATATTTCAGGCAGCCAGATTGAAGTTGGCCAAAACGCGTAATAGGCCAAGCCCGCATAAGAGGCTATCGCCAAAAACGCAAACCCCACATAAACCGCATACCAGCCATAAATTTTGTTGCGGTAAATCAGCGCCAACACGCCTGCAAATAGCGAAACAAACAGCATCAGCCCCAGCAGCAGGCCGTTGGCCAGCAGCGAGTTTTGGTGGTCAAAGCTAGCTGACTCTGCCGTTTTTAACGTGACGTTAAAACGCAGTGGCAACAGCTGGGTAATCTTCACGTAAAAGTCGTTAGTCCCCGCAGCAAGTTCAGGCAAATGAAACTGTGGGTACAACCCGCGCATGGCCCATTGCCCCTGCGGCACCCAGTCGCCAGCCTGCTGTTTGTCCCAGCCGCCTTGTGAGGTGCGGTGGTAAAGCTCGACTTTGTCCACAAACGGCTTGGGCAGCTCAAACGTCCAGTTGAGCGTTGGCGTAGCGGCTGGGCCTATCGCCCGAAAGTGCAGCCACAAGGCATTTTTGGCGTTAAGCGGGTAGGTTTTGTTGGCATTGAAGACAGAAAACGCAGACGGCGGCAAGGCCGCAACTTGTTCAACAGTCGTGTTGACCGGGACCTCTTGCAGTACCGCGATGGATGAGGGCTCAAACAAAGACAGGGAGTTTGTGCGAGACGCTTGCTGCGGGGCAGACAAGTTAATTGGTGCCGGAAACAGCGGAGCGGACTGCCCGGCAGACTGCGCGTTGACCTTTGAGCCCGCATTCAAAAAGACGCAGACGCACCCCAGAACCAGTAACCAACCACGCCGCATGATCTACCCAAAAAATTAAACCGTATGCACGAAAAGAGTGCATATTTTAATTTGGCAGCCCGGCTTTTAAAACGTAATTGTGCAGCGCAGCAATGCTGGGTGTGTGATATGTCACAGCCGCGTGCAGGCTGCAGAAGAACATTCACCAACGTGGTGCGGAAACCCTTGCCGCGAATGCGCTGGTAAAACTGTCCCAGCATCGGCCTATTTGCTTGAGCTGGCGCTGTCAATCTCAACCGGCTGGCGCGGTCGCTTGGTCAAAAAACTGATTACCCGCGCTTGTCGGACGTCGGCCTTGACCAAAAAGCTGCGCAAGGCCTCGTCCAGCGCGGTACTTTCCCCGGAAAAACTACGCAGCGTACTGGCCACGATTTTAAATTTGATCGGGTGGGAGCGGCTATCGTCGGAATCCACCATAACGCCCAGCGCCACCAGACGCGACAGTTTGCTGGCCAGCCGTTCAGACCGCGACACGCCCGGCATCAGCATCGCAAATATGTCGTCAGTAACGCGGGCGATGGTGTCGTCGTCGCGCGCTACCGTGCGCAGCATGCGCACGCACCTGAGCACGTCGCGGCGGGTATCGGCTGCAGGGGTCAGCGCCGTGTCGGCATGACCGTCAACAACCCTTACGTACACCACCGTCAGGTCGGCCCCGGCCTGTTGCGCCGCGCTCCACAAGCTGCTGAGTGCAGCGGGGTACAAGCTAGAGGCCACAAACCCGGTCAGCGGGTCGGTGTGCGCGAGCGTAATGCTGCGCACCGCTTGGGTGTGCGTTTTTTTGGCGTGCAGGTGAAGCGCAACCAAAAGCAATGGCAGCTCCAGGATAAGGCCATAAATCGGTACGTTGTACGGCAGCCAAGGCAAGGCAGCAATACCGAGCTGTTCGATCTGGGTCAAGACAATAACCGCCAGCATGGGCGCAAACGACAGCAAGTACAAGGCAGCCACCGGCCGGTCGTGGCGCAGCGCGCGGATGGCAACTACAGCAATGATGCCAAACGCCAGCGGAATGGCGATTGCAAATATCAACAGTCGCACCCGCGGATGGTCTACCGCAATAAAAACGGCTGTGGCCAACAGCAACGCCACTATTGCGGTAGACATTAACCGGGCCCAAACCCTGGGCGTGCCCGGCGCGATGAAAATGCTGCGGGTAAAAGCCAGCTGCGCTGCCAAGCCCAGCAATACGAACACCATGGTGGATATGGCCGGCCAGCCGACTGCCGCGGGCCAAAACACATAGGCGGCGACGCCACTGAAGCTGGCAGCCGCCAACAACGCCGCCGCTACGTACGCCGCGTAAAAAGCGTAGGCCCGGTTGCGGTACAGCACGCTTAATACACAACTGAAAATAAACATAAAGCCCAACAAACCCAGCAAAAGCCCCACGGCCAAAAAAGTGTTTTGGGTTTGTTCACCGACGGTGCTGGTGCGCTGCACCTCAGCTTCGAAACGCAGCGGAATCCACTTTTCAATGCGAATGTAGAAGTCGCGTGGCGCACCAGTGGCGGTGCCAGGCGCTGGCGCCAACGCCAGCGCGTCGCTCAGGTCAAACTGCGGCGCAAGGCCACGAGACGGCCACAGCCGATGAGCCACTTTGGTGCCCGCGGCCTGCATGCGCCACACGCCTTGAGCGTCTTGAAAATAAAACTCTGCTTTGTCTATAAATGGCTTGGACAGCACCACAGTCCAGTCGGCAAGCGTCCGTTGGCCCGGCTGCACCCGAAAGTAAAGCCACAGCGCATTGCTTTTATTCAGCTCGTAAGTCTGGCGCGGATCAAACGCTTCAAAACCGGCCGACCCCGCCGCTGTAATTTGCCCAATGGTTGCCTCTTGCGGGGTATTGGCGCGCACTGCAAAGTAGTTTGAGCCAAGCTTGCCAGCGGTGTCGGTAAGCACCATTGTCGGCGGCACAAAGCCGCCAGCCGAGACAGCAGAAGGCGCAGCGGACACAGCGGTTAGGCAAGCGCCCTGCACTGCTGCCAGCGCTAAAAGACAAAAAACAGACCAGCCACAACGCATAAAACCGCCACTGCGCAGATTAAACTTCGGCGCTAACATATTGTAACGTTCATACGCCCGTATGTAGGTCGTATCTAGGCCGTATGTAAGCCGTCAACCGAGCATGCGCGACTGGTTTGTGGCGCGCAACTGCACTGCCTAACTTTTAGCATGCTTCAGTGCGAAAATATCGGTATGTATGACCTGATAGAACGCCCAAGCACCGCCCCCGACGCAGCCAAAGCCGAGCGCGAAGATCACAAGCTGGAAAAGCGCCTGTGCCGCGAAGTGGGCCGCGCGATTGTTGACTTCAACATGATTGAAGAAGGCGACAAGGTGATGGTCTGCGTATCAGGCGGCAAAGACAGTTACGCCATGCTCGACATTTTGTTAAAACTGCAAAAGCGCGCGCCGATTAATTTCAGTTTGATTGCCGTTAACCTCGACCAAAAGCAGCCCGGTTTTCCAGAGCACATCCTGCCCGAGTACTTAGGCAAACTGGGCGTGCCGTTTCATATTGAAAACCAGGACACCTACAGCATCGTCAAACGCGTGATTCCTGAAGGTAAAACGCTGTGCTCGCTGTGCTCACGCCTGCGGCGCGGCATTTTGTACCGGGTCGCCGGTGAGCTGGGCGCCACCAAAATTGCCCTCGGCCACCACCGTGACGACATGCTGCAAACGTTTTTTCTCAACATGTTTTTTGCCGCCAAACTCAAAGGCATGCCGCCCAAGCTGGTCAGCGACGATGGCAAAAACATTGTGATTCGGCCCATGGCCTACGTGCCTGAAAAAGACTTGACCCGCTGGGCAGCTGTACAAGACTTTCCCATCATTCCGTGCACGCTGTGCGGCAGCCAAGAAAATCTCCAGCGCAAGCAGGTCGGCAACATGCTGCGCGAATGGGACAAAAAATTTCCAGGCCGCATTGAGAACATGTTCAGCGCCCTGCAAAACATAGTGCCGTCGCATTTGATGGACGGCAAACGCCATGACTTCAAGGGCATTAAAACCACAGGTGTGGCCAGCAGCGACGGCGACAAAGCGTTTGATGCCGACGAGTTTGTTGCGCCCAAGCCCTTGGGCTTGCCAAGCCTTGCAGTCGTCAATTTCGATAGAATTTAGGGGTTAAATATGCTTTTTACCCAATTAAAACGGGCGCGACCAGCTATTAGATTAATAGCTTTTTTCGTCACTGGCTTGTCTCTGTCAGGTTGCTCAGGCATGAGCCTGGTCGACAGCGATGTGACTGCGTTTTCAGCATGGACCGCCACACCGCACGGCCCCAATACCCGCTACCGCTTTGAAAGGCTGCCGTCGCAAATCAGCGCGGGTGCCGATCAAGATAAGGTAGAAGCGATTGCCACCACCAGCTTGGCGAAAGTCGGCATGGCGCTAAGCGCGCCAGATGCCAAATACGCCGTACAGGTTGTGGCCGCTACAGAAGTGCTGCAGCGCTATTCAGACAGCGGCTTTGGTGTGGGTGGGCCAGGCGTTTTTATCGGCGGCGGCAGTTTTGGCGGCTCGGTGGGGTTGTCATTTCCGTTTGGTTTTAGCACGCCTTACTACAAACGCAGCGTGACCGTTTTAATGCGAGAGTTGGCTACGCAAAAAATCGTGTTTGAAACACGCGCCGTGAACGACGGCCCGTCAGGCGACTTTTTAGCTGTGCTGCCGGCCATGCTGGACTCTGCTTTACTCGGGTTTCCGCAGCCGCCCACCGGTACTCGCCGGGTTAATGTTGAAATCCCAAGATGAGTTTTATTGAACCGACCCGCATTATTGCTATCCGCCACGGAGAAACCGACTGGAACGTCGACACCCGCATTCAAGGTCAACTTAATATTCCGCTTAGCGCAACGGGCCGCTGGCAGGCCGAGCGGCTGGCCGAGGCACTGATTGACGAGCCGCTCGCTGCCATTTACGCCAGCGACTTGGCCAGAGCCTGGGAAACCGCGCGCTATGTGGGGCAAGCGCGCGACCAGGAAGTTATCGAGGAGATCGGCCTGCGCGAGCGCGGCTTCGGCGACTTTGAGGGCAAAACTTTTGCTGAGATTGAAGTGCTGCTGCCCGAGCAATCGAAGCGCTGGCGCAAGCGCGACCCTGAATTTGCGCCCGCTGGCGGTGAAACTCTGGTGGCCCTGAGTAAGCGAGTGCTGGAGGCCGCTGAGCGTTTGGCAGCCAGGCACCCTGGCGAGCAAATTGCGTTAGTGGGCCACGGCGGCGTGATGGACGTGCTGTACCGAGCTGCCACCCGGCTAAACATTCAAGCCCCGCGCACATGGGACCTGGGCAATGCCGCCATCAACCGCTTGCTGTGGACGCCTGAAGGTTTTACTGTAGTGGGCTGGGCCGACACGCAGCACTTGACCAGCACCGTGCTAGACGAAACGACGAGCTAAGCAACCAGTCAACCGCTGGCTGCTGCTGCGGCTTAAGTAAACAGCACGTTCCCAGCCGCCGGGGGCGCCACGCCCAAATGCCGATACGCCGCCACAGTTGCAATGCGCCCACGCGGCGTGCGCTGCAAGTAGCCTTGTTGAATTAAATACGGCTCAATCACGTCTTCAATCGTGTCGCGCTCTTCGCCAATGCTGGCGGCAATGTTGTCTAGCCCAACGGGGCCGCCGTCGAAGCGGTGAATCACGCATTCGAGCAACTTGCGGTCCATCACGTCAAAGCCTTGCGGATCAACGTCTAGCATGGCGAGGGCTTGGTTGGCGATACTAAGGGTGATCTCGCCTTTGCCTTTGACATCGGCAAAATCGCGAACGCGGCGCAGCAGCCGATTGGCGATGCGCGGTGTACCGCGTGAACGGCGGGCAATCTCGAACCCCCCTGCTTCGTCTGTCGGCACATTGAGCAGGCCCGCGCTGCGTTTGACGATGCGTGCCAACTCTTCAGCGGTATAAAACTCCAGCCGCGCCACAATGCCAAAGCGGTCGCGCAGCGGGTTGGTCAGCATGCCGGCACGCGTGGTGGCACCCACCAGCGTGAAGGGCTGCAAATCAAGCTTGATGCTGCGTGCCGCCGGGCCTTCGCCGATCATGATGTCGATTTGGTAGTCTTCCAGCGCTGGGTACAAAATCTCTTCGACGACTGGGCTCAGGCGGTGAATTTCGTCGATGAACAGCACATCGTTTTTCTCAAGATTCGTGAGCAGCGCTGCCAGGTCTTTCGGCTTTTCAAGCACTGGGCCGCTGGTCTGCCGCATGTTCACGCCTAGCTCATGCGCAATGATGTGGCTGAGTGTGGTTTTGCCCAAACCCGGCGGGCCAAACAAAAGCACGTGGTCGAGCGCCTCGCTGCGTTTTTTGGCAGCGCCAATAAAAATTTCAAGCTGATCGCGCACCTTGGTTTGGCCCACATATTCGTCAAACAGCTTGGGGCGCAGAGCTCGTTCAATCGCTTCTTCTTTAGGGGAATCGGGTGCGCTAGAGATCACGCGCCGTGAGGGCGGCAAATCGGCCAGGTTGAAGTCGTCGGTTTGGATGGTCATGGGTACTATCGTCAGCGTATCAGCTCAAGCGAGCAACAAAACCAGATCGTTTAACTCACCACAAGCTTGTTTGAAAATTGGTTCCCGGACTTTTCCCCATGCGTGTGGCTTGGCTCCTCGCAACCGCCAATCCATGCTCTTGGGCTGGTTACAAATGATGTAACTTGCTTCAGTCTTGCTGCTGTTGTCTACAGCAAATGGATTGGTTGCATTGAAGGCAGCGGTGGACATTGGCAAACCAATCACCAAGCCAGTACGTTCGTTGTAAGCACGCGTTGTGAGAACCACCATGGGATGAACATCACGCATTTCTTTGCCAACCTGTGGATTGAAGTTGATCCAGATGATGTCGCGTCGATCTGGCGCCCATGGCTTATCAATGGCTGCTTTCGATACCAATTTATCGTGCCCCGAACTCGGCACCCACAGGCACATCGGCCATTACCTCACCTCCGTGAATAGCTGGGTCATAAGCCTTGAGTTTCTGTGCCAGCGTGAGTTTTTTAGGCTTAACGCGCAACTCCAGCCGACCAGGCTCGATGACTTTCACTTGCAGCGGGGTGTCAGGCGTAATGTGCATCGCCTGCATCAGCTCGCGGCTCAGGCGTATGCCGTGGCTGTTGCCCCAGGGAGAGATTGAAAGTGTGGTGACATTCATTTTCACAGTATATCCCTATGGATATCCAACGCAAGTTGGCCAGAATAGTGGTGTCTTATTTCGCCAGTGCCTTCAAAGCCAACTTAATCCCATCAGACACCCCAATATCCTTGGGCAGCGCTTTAAGCGCCAACGCCGCATCCCGGTCGCTGTAGCCCAGTGCCACCAGCGCCTGCAAGATGTCTGATTGGCTGTCGTTGGTGATTGACACATTCACGCCGATGTCTGCGCCGAGTTTGCCTTTTAGCTCGAGCAGCAAACGCTCGGCGGTTTTTTTGCCGATGCCTGGGACTTTGATAATGCGGCCCATTTCTTGAAGCGTGACGGCTTGGGCAAGTTCTTCAACGCTCATGCCGCTGAGCACGCTGAGGGCGGTACGGGGGCCAACGCCGGATATTTTGACCAGTTGCCTGAAAGCGGCGCGCTCGGTTGAGGTGGCAAAACCGTACAAAATTTGCGCGTCTTCACGCACCACAAAATGCGTGAGCAGGCTGACTTTTTCGCCCAAACCAGGCAGGTTGTAAAAGGTGCTCATGGGCACAAGCAGCTCGTAGCCCACGCCATTGCAGTCGACCAGAATTTCTGGGGGGTTCTTTTCGGCTAGCGAGCCTTGAATTCTTCCAATCATGGGGCAATGTTATCAGCCACCCCAGCGCTCGAATATCAGCGGACAATCGCCGTTCAACCCAATTTTCAGGACATTCAACCCTTGATCCTTCGCCATACCTTCACGCCGCCGAACAATACCCGAATGGGCCACCTGTGCGGACCGATGGACGCACACATCCGCACGATTGAGGTCGGACTGGACGTAAAAATTGCGCACCGCTTTGAGCAGTTCAAGATTGACGGCACGAAGGCGCGCGCCACCCAAGCGCTGGAGGTGTTGCAGGCGCTGTACGAAATGGCGCAGCGCCCGATTGCTGAAGAGACGGTGCAGCTCATGATGTCGGGCGACACAGCTTTGAAGCTATCTGCAGATGGCAGCCCCACCTTGACCACCCGGCGCGCTGACCTGCGCGCCCGCACAGCCAACCAGGGCGCTTACCTGGAGAACATCGCCACGCACGACATCACCTTTGGCATTGGCCCTGCAGGTACGGGTAAAACCTATTTAGCGGTGGCTTGCGCGGTAGATGCGCTGGAGCGCAGCGCGGTGCAGCGCATTGTGCTGACGCGCCCTGCCGTAGAAGCCGGCGAGCGGCTGGGCTTTTTGCCGGGCGACTTAAGCCAGAAGGTAGACCCGTACCTGCGCCCGCTGTGGGACGCGCTGCACGAGCTAATGGGGTTTGAGCGGGTGCAAAAAGCTTTCGAACGCCAGCAAATTGAAATTGCGCCACTGGCCTTCATGCGGGGCCGCACGCTGAACCACGCGTTTGTAATCTTGGACGAGGCGCAAAACACCACGCCTGAGCAGATGAAAATGTTTTTAACCCGCATCGGCTTTGGCAGCAAAGCGGTGGTGACGGGCGATGTGAGCCAGGTGGATTTGCCGCGCACGCAGCTGAGCGGGCTGGTCGACGCCGAGCGGGTTTTAAAGCGCGTCAACGGCATCGCGATCACACGCTTGACCAGTCTAGATGTGGTGCGGCACCCGCTGGTGGCGCGGATTGTGGATGCGTACGACGCTGCGCAGTCTACGCCGACCGATACCGTTAACGCTATTAATAAAGTAGCTTCTCGAGCCCGTAAAACAAGGGCTGCAGGCAAAAATGACTCTTAAAAACCTGTCTTTATCGCTGCAATTTGGCGATATTAAAGACGCTGCCCGCCACCGCGCTGCCTTGAGCCGCCACAGCGTTGCGCGCTACATTCGCCACGCGCTTGAAAGCGATGCAGAGATCACAGTGCGCATCGT
>JANOWB010000362.1:0-10538 GCA_031417695.1 Polaromonas sp. | reverse complement strand
GGAAATGGGTCAGGCAATTTGCTCCAGCCCTTTATGCCTTTGCGGCTTTCGGTGAATGTCAGATGCGTTGCCTTCCATGCGGCTTCAATTACTTGCCGA
This sequence comes from Polaromonas sp., assembly GCA_031417695.1. Lineage (GTDB taxonomy): Bacteria > Pseudomonadota > Gammaproteobacteria > Burkholderiales > Burkholderiaceae_C > Polaromonas. Next base: position 10,439 of record JANOWB010000362.1, on the reverse strand, counting down.
TTCATTTTCTGGCCGATGAAGACAACTTCATTCAAACGGTCGCCGTAGGGCTCGCGCCAGCGTTCTTCGATGGCCTGGCGCTGTGGGTCGCCCTTGGGTGGCCATTTGCTTTTGTCTGGTTGGTGCGCCCACCAGCGGCCCACCGGTTCGTGCGTGGCGGTGTTGCCCGCGCGTGAGTACGACAGCACCCATTCAGGTTTGCTGGCCAGCCACACATAGCCTTTGGCGCGCAGCAGGCCGGGCAGGGGCAGCTCCATGAATTCTGAAAAGCGTTTTGGGTGCAGCGGGTCGTGGCTGCGCAGCACAAAGCTGGTAATGCCGAAAGCCTCGGTTTCAGGTGTGTGTTTGCCTTCAAGTTCACGCGCCCAGCCTGGCATGGCGCTGGCTTTCTCCATATCGAATTTGCCTGTGGCCAACACTTTGTTCAAGGGCACTTTGCCGTGGTCGGCGTACACAATCTCGGCGGTGGGGTTGAGCGCTTTGATAACGCCCGTCACTTCATCGCGCCGCGCCGCGTCTACCCTGTCAATCTTGTTGACCACCACGACGTCGGCAAACTCGATTTGCTCCATCAGCAGCGCTGCCAGCGTGCGGTTGTCTTCATCACCCGCCACTTGGCCGCGGTGGGCGAGCAAGTCTTTGCTGGTGTAATCATTGAGCAAGCTAAATGCATCAACTACCGTGACCATGGTGTCGATGACTGCCACGTCGTTCAAGCTGTTGCCTTCTTCGTCGGTAAAGTCAAAAGTTGCCGCTACAGGCAGCGGCTCACCAATACCGGTCGATTCAATCAAGAGGCAGTCAAACCGGCCTTCAGCTACCAGCTTGCGCACTTCAAGCAACAAGTCTTCGCGCAGCGTGCAGCAAATGCAGCCGTTGCTCATCTCGACCAGTTTTTCTTCAGTGCGTGACAGCGCTGCACCTGCGTTGGCAGCGCTTTTATCAATCAGTGACGCATCAATGTTGACCTCGCTCATATCGTTGACGATGACGGCGACTCGCAGGCCTTCACGGTTAGCCAAAATGTGGTTGAGCAGCGTGGTTTTGCCTGCGCCTAAAAAGCCGGAAAGGACGGTAACGGGCAAGCGGGTGTCTTTTATGGTCATGGGTGCTCTTGAAGTAAAATACTGCAACTGGATTGCGATAAAGTGTAATGCAATTGAGTTGCGATTAAATTGCTTTATAAATTGAGGTTAAATTTTTAAAAAAACACATGACGCAAACGACGCTAAACGCATCAAGCACAGACCCGATTGATGAACTCCTCACAGCGCACGGGCTGCGCCGTACCAGTGCCGCGCGCCTGGTGCTGGGCTGGTTACTTGCTCACCCTGAAGTGAGCTACACCCATGCGCAACTGCAAGCCGCGCTGGCTACCCGTGGCGAATCGGACTCGGGTGAGTTAGACCGGGTCACGCTGTACCGGCTGATTGACCGCTTGACGCAAGTGGGCCTGCTGCTGTGCCGGGTCGATGCCAGCCGCACGCGGCGCTACCAGGCGATGCCCGCGGAGATTCATGCGATTCCACACTTTGAATGCCAAAGCTGCTACCGCGACAGCCCCCTGTCGGGCGCGCTGCAAGCCAACGCGAATGACTTGGAGCGCGCCGCGCAAACTGCCTTGGAAGCCCTCAAAGCACTGGGTTATCAGGGCATGAGCATGGACTTTGCCGTGCGCGGCGTGTGCGCTGATTGCGCCACGGGAGCGGCTGCTTGATCACAACCCGCCAGCTCGCTTACCAGTACGCCAGCGGCCCGCACATCCAGTTTGCTGACTTGGACGTAGCCCAAGGTGGCGTGCTGGTGCTTGGCGGTGCGTCGGGCTCGGGCAAGTCGACCTGGTTGGCATTGGCCGCTGGCCTGCTACAAGCCAGCAGCGGCTCCATAACGGTGGCAGGTCAGTTGCTTGGGGATTTAAGCAAGACCAACAGTGACGCCTGGCGTGCTAAAACGATTGGTTTTTTACCGCAAAAGCTGCATTTAAGTGCCGCGCTTTCGGTGCATGACAACTTGCAACTGGCGCTGTGGGCGGCGGGGAAAAAGCCTGACGACAAAGGCATTCATCAGGCGCTGGCCGCGCTGGCTGTGCAGGATTTGTCCGAGCGCAAGCCTTCACAGCTTTCTGGCGGGCAGGCACAGCGGGTCGCCTTGGCGCGCGCTGTGCTGCTGCAACCCCAAGTCATTTTGGCCGACGAGCCCACTGCCAGCCTGGACGATGACGCTGCCAGCGCGGCTTTGAGCCTGCTGCTGGCAACAGCCGAACGGTTGAATGCCACGCTGGTAGTTGCCACACATGATTCGCGCGTCAAAAAGCACCTGGAAGCCTCATTTAGACCTTTTTTAGGCATTAAATTGGCCTACAGCCCAATAAATACGGGCGCGAGCAGCTATAAAAATAGTAGCGTTATTCTGGCATGAAAACCATCCTGCTGTCATGGCGCTACCTGTGGTCTCGCCCGCTGGCTTCCAGCCTGAATTTGTTGCTGCTTGCGCTTAGCCTGGCCGCCATCACATTTGTCCTTTTGGCCAGTCACCAAATCAGCCGGGCATTCGATCGCGACCTGGCCGGCATTGATGTGGTCGTGGGCGCAAAGGGCAGCCCGATGCAACTGATCTTGTCAGGTGTTTTTCATATCGATGCGCCGACCGGCAACATTCCGTTGGCGGCCGTAAAAGAGCTTGAAGCCAACCCGCAGGTTGCCAAAGTCATTCCGATCAGTTTGGGCGACAACTTTCGCGGATTTCGAATCGTTGGCACAACGCTTGACTATCTTCAGCATTACAGTGCAACGCTTGCTGAAGGCAAGCTGTGGAACCAGCCGATGCAGGCCGTTATTGGCAGCCAGGTCGCTCGAAAAATCGGCTTGAAAGTAGGCGACACATTTGCTGGCGCACATGGATTGGGCGCAGGCGGTGAATCGCACGGAAACATGCTCTACAGCGTGGCGGGTGTGCTGGCTGCCAGCGGGTCAGTGCTCGACCGACTAATCCTGACGTCTACTGAATCTGTCTGGAAAGTTCACGAAAGTGATACTGCCCTGGATGCCGAAGATCAGAAAATTCTTGAAGAAGAGCGTGAAATTACGCTGGCGCTGATTCAATACAACACCCCGTTGGCTGCGGTTACGTTTCCGCGCTTTGTCAACGCCACCACGGAAATGCAGGCTGCTGCTCCGGCGCTGGAAATCACCCGCTTGCTGGGTATGCTGGGCGTGGGAACGGATGTGCTTAAAGCCGTCAGCGGTGTGCTGTTGTTAACGGCTGGCTTAAGCGTGTTTATCGCGCTGTGGAGCGCTGTGCGCGAGCGCCGGGCTGACCTCGCACTGCTGCGCATGTTGGGCGCACCGCCGCTCAAAATTGCTGGCTTGCTGCTGTGCGAGGCGCTGTGGCTGGCGGTATTGGCGTGTGTGCTGGGTGTGTTGGCGGGGCAGGGCCTGATGGCTGTGCTGGCCTGGGCGCTGCAATTGGATAAATCGGTTTCGCTCGGCATGTGGGTTTGGCCTGCGGAACTGACTTTAGTGCCGGCATTGGCGCTGGGCGTGGCAGGGGGCGCTAGCCTGTTGCCAGCCTGGGAGGCCTACCGGGTGAGTGTGTTCGAGCTTCTTCAATCTAGATAAGTCAAGGGGATGGTATGAAAACAGGTTTCAATGTAACGACGGTAGTGAGTATGTTTGTGCTGACGCTGGCGGGAGCAGCGTTTGCTGCAGAAGGGCATTCAGCTAAAGAAATAAAGGAAGACGTTGCGCGCCACCGCGCCATGTCGGCGGCGCATGAGGGGGCCGCCAAATGTCTGGAATCAGGTAAAAAACCAGATGTGTGTGAAAAGGAATTGCAGGCAGCCTGCAAAGGTCTTGCAGTAGGCAAGTATTGCGGTATGAAGCACGTGCATTGACCCTAAAGCAGAACTGAACGGCCTGAAAGGTCGTTCGGGTGCAAAATTGCATCATCACTTTTTCGGGAGAACGTCATGTTGATCCGTTTTAAATTCGCCTCCAGGTTGCTGGTTGCCCTGTGCGCCGCACTGGCAGCCGTGCCGGCTGCTGCGCAAATTTTGTCGTCGCCCATCGCCGGCGCGCCAATTGGTGGCGTGCCAGCCACCGTCGCACCCGCTGGCGGGGCACCGAATGCTGGATTGCCCGCGGGCAAAGGCGCAGGCACACATGGCGCAGGCAGTCCGTTTGCGCCGCTGGAGCCGCGCAATGACGTCATTCCGTGGTCAGTGTTGACTGACGTGAAAACCAAGACTGAAAAGAACCGGATTGTTCCTGTTTTCACCGCTGCTCAAATGGCCCTACGGCAAAAAACCCAGCGCATACAGGGCTTCATGATGCCACTGGAGCCGGGTGAAAAGCAGCGCCACTTTTTGTTGTCATCGGTGCCGCTGACTTGCTCGTTTTGCACGCCCGGCGGGCCTGAAAGCATGGTCGAAGTGCGCACAAAAACACCGGTTAAATACGGCATGGAGCCGGTCGTGGTAGAGGGCAAATTCCTGGTGCTCAATGACGACTCGTACGGCTTGTACTACCGCATGACAGACGCGATCAGCATTAAGTAACCGTTGTGAAATTCAAGCTGCCAACGCCGCAACTACCTAGCCGAACGCGGCAGGCTTGGTGGGCGGCTTGGCTGGTTTTGTCGTTGCTGCTGTCGCAAGCGCTAGGCCAATTGCATGCCGTACAGCACGGTGGTAAACAGCTGACAGGCCATGCGGTTGAGCACCAACACGAAACCGATCAATCGCAAGTAACTGACGCAACTCCGGCCGAGCGCACAACGCAAAACCCCCAAGAAGCCCACAAACACCACGGCTTTATAGAGCAATTGTTTTCGTCTCACAGCACGGTTGCAGATTGCCGCCTGTACGACCAAGCCAGCACAAGTAACGCTATACCCAGCGTGGCTGTCGCAATGTTGCCGTTGGTTGTTCCATCGTTTGTAGTGGCTATTTTTCAGGGCGAAGCACTCGCCCGATGGGCCGCGCTGTTTGACGCGCGCGGCCCCCCCTTGACTGTCTGAGAACCCCTCTTTTCGCTGTTGTCGCCAGGCTGACCAAGCCTGAGTGCAGCCGTTTCGTTCTTCAGATTTAGTCAGGTCAAATCATGCAAATTATTTTTTCACGCAGCGCTTCTGCGTTGGCGGTGCTTGCGCTGGGCGCACTTTATGCACAACCCGCACTTGCGCAAACCCCGCAACTTAAAGAAGTTATCGTCACCGGAAATCCGCTGGGCGCTTCTGATTTAATAGCGCCTAGCGCACAGTTCACTGGGGACGGCTTGCTGTTGCGTTCTAAAACCACGCTGGGTGAAACGTTGGATGGCACGCCCGGCGTTAGCAGCACCTATTTCGGGCCGAACGCCAGCCGCCCCATTATTCGCGGGCAAGACGGCGACCGCATCCGCATTTTGAACAATGGCGGCGGCCTGCTCGATGTGTCATCGCTGAGCTTTGACCACTCAGTAACTGCCGACCCGATCAGCATTGAGCGCATCGAAGTGTTGCGCGGCCCCGGAGCGCTGCAGTACGGCGGCAGCGCCATTGGTGGCGTGGTCAACGTCATTGACAACCGCATACCCAGGCAAGCATTGTTTGACAGCAAAGGCGGAGTAACTGGCAAGCTTGATTTAACTGCAGCCAGTGGCAACCGCGAGCGCGGCGCGGGCGCACTGCTTGAAGCGGGCACCGACCGTTTTGCGCTGCACATTGACGGGTTTGACCGGAAAACAGGCGACGTGAAAGCGCCAGTTCAGCTGGACTGCGACAAGGCAACAGGCTTTACCAGTGCCCGACGCATCTGCAATTCGGCCAGCAATGTGCGCGGTGGCGCTGTCGGCGGGTCGCTCCTGTTTGCAGATGGCTACCTGGGCCTGTCTGCCAGCACGTACCGCAGCAATTACGGCACAGTGGCGGAAGCGGATGTGACGATTGACATGAAGTCGAACCGTTTTGCACTCGAAGGTGAAGTGCGAAATTTAGGTGGGTTCATTCAAAGCCTGAAAGGCCAGTACAGCCGCACCGATTACGCCCACACTGAATTCACGGGCACCGAAGCTGGTACGCTGTTTAAAAACAAAGGCAGTGATTTCCGGCTGGAAGCGCGTCATGCCAAGCTGGGCAATTTTGAAGGCCTGCTGGGTGTACAAGTGGACAACGCACGCTTTTCAGCCGATGGCATTGAAGCCTTTGCGCCTTACAGCCGCACGCGCCAGAGCGCCTTGTTTGGCTACGAAGAATACAAAGCCGGCTGGGGTAAGCTGAGCTTCGGTGGGCGTATTGAGTCGGTCAAGGTGGAGTCGTTCGGCAACCCCGACCCGGCACTTGTTAAATTTGTACCCGGCCAGCGCAATTTCAAACCAAGCAGCTTTGCGGTAGGCGGGTTATGGGATGTGGCACCTCAGTGGCAACTGACCAGCAACATTGCACGCACACAGCGCGCGCCCAAAGACTATGAGCTGTTTGCCGACGGTCCGCACATTGCAACCAAATCGTATGAGGTTGGCGGCGCAGCTTTGGGCAAAGAAAGTGCCATTCAACTGGACATCGGCACGGCATGGAAGTCTGGTGCCAACACGTTTGCACTGAACGCTTATGTCAGCAAATTCAAAAACTACATCGGGCTGGTGCAGTCTGCCGGCGTCACGCGCAACCCTGAAGACGGTGAAGTCAACCCCGAAGAGGACCCAGCCAACCCCGGTTTTTCGTTGGCCACCGGCCTCGCGCTTGACCCCTTGCCCGAGTTTCGCTACCTGCAAACCCGGGCGCGCTTCGTGGGGTTTGAAGTCAGCGGCAACATTCGTTTAATCGACGGCGCGTCGCCGCTTGATCTTGCGCTGCGCGCTGATCTCGTCAAGGCCACCAATTTAAACAATGGTCAGCCACTACCCCGCATTGCACCCGTCAGGCTGGGCGCTACGCTGAAGTACGCCAGCGGCCCGTTTGGGGCAAATGTTGGCTTTGATTACTCTGCTGCGCAAAAACGTGTTCCGGTGGGCGACCGCGAAACTGGCGCTTACACGTTATGGAATGCAGGCGTCAACTACCGGGCGAAGACCGGAGCGATTAGCACGTTGCTCTTCGCGCGATTGGACAACCTGACCAATAAATTGGCTTATACGGCGACATCAATTCTGACGTCTACGGCGTTTCCCAACGCGCCGCTGCCAGGTCGGTCTTTAAAAGTGGGATTGCAAACGACATTTTAAAAATTTGCCTGGGGTCTGCCCGGTTAAACTCCTGCCTGTCACAAATTTGTCATATTGGTAGTCTGGTGACGCAGGAGTTTGTATGCTGTTTGGCAAGTTACTGCCCCGCGAGGGCAATTTTTTTGAAATGTTTAACCAGCATGCCGCCTACATTGTCGAGGCGGCCAACGCCTTTTCAAACATGGTGGCGAACTACAGCGATGTTGAAAAGCGTGAAGCCTACAACCGCGAGGTAGACCATGCTGAGCGCTCTGCTGACCGCATCACGCATGAAGTCAACCGCACACTGCACAAGACCTTCATCACGCCGATTGACCGTGAGCAAATTCACAAGCTGATCAACACCATGGACGACGTCGCCGACCTGATTCAGGATTCAGCAGAGACGATGACGCTGTACGACGTGCGCACCATGAACGATGACATCGTGCGGCTGACCGAGCTAAGTGTGAAGTGCTGTGTGCGCTTAAAGCATGCGGTTTCGCTGCTCGCCAATGTCAGCCAGGCCGACACTGCAGAAGCCGCGCTTAAAACCTGCGAAGAAATTGACAAGCTCGAATCAGACGCTGACCGCGTCATGCGATCAGCCATGAGCCGTTTGTTTCGTGAAGAGCCAGATGTGCGCGAAGTTATCAAGCTCAAGGCGGTTTATGAGCTGCTGGAGACGATTACCGATAAGAGCGAAGACGTAGCTAATCTCATCGAGGGCGTTGTCCTCGAAAATTCGTGATTTTGGCTAGCTAGGCGTATGCAAGCTACACAAACCGCGTTGTGGGTGGTGGTCATGCTGGTCATCCTGGCAATTGCCTTTGACTTCATGAACGGCTTTCACGACGCCGCTAACTCGATTGCCACCGTTGTTTCTACTGGTGTACTTAAGCCCGGGCAGGCAGTGCTTTTTGCTGCCTTTTTCAACTTTATCGCGATTTTTATTTTCCATTTAAGCGTGGCCGCGACGGTAGGCAAGGGCATCGTGCAGCCGGGCATTGTCGACACCCATGTTGTGTTTGGCGCGCTGACGGGCGCTATCACCTGGAACTTGCTGACCTGGTACTACGGCATTCCCAGCAGCTCGTCACATGCGTTGATTGGCGGCATTGTGGGTGCAGTGATTGCCAAGGCAGGGGCTTCGGCCTTGATTTCTGGCGGCATTCTGAAAACGGTGGCTTTCATTTTTGTCTCTCCCGTGCTGGGGTTTTTGCTTGGCTCCCTCATGATGGTGCTGGTAGCCTGGGTGTGCAGAAGGGCAACGCCGTCAAAGGTTGACCGTTGGTTTCGCCGCTTGCAATTGGTGTCAGCGGGCGCGTACAGCCTGGGCCACGGCGGCAACGATGCGCAAAAAACAATTGGCATTATCTGGATGCTGCTAATTGCCACTGGCTACGTAGCCAGCACAGACAAGGCACCGCCCACCTGGACCATCGTGAGCTGCTACATGGCCATTGCAGCGGGCACCATGTTTGGCGGCTGGCGAATTGTGAAAACAATGGGCCAAAAGATCACCAAACTGAAACCTGTGGGCGGATTTTGCGCAGAAACAGGCGGCGCCATCACATTGTTCTTGGCAACAGCGCTGGGTATTCCTGTGTCGACCACGCACACCATCACCGGGGCGATTGTGGGCGTGGGTTCAACTCAGCGTGCATCGGCTGTGCGATGGGGCGTTGCGGGCAACATTGTGTGGGCCTGGATTTTCACTATTCCTGCTTCCGCTTTTGTTGCAGCGGTGGCTTACTGGATTAGCTGGCAAATTTTTTAGGTTGCTGGGGCGAAGCGCACACGGCTCCATCATCGGTGCCGCTGCCTCAACTGCCTATTTGGCTTTCAAAGTAACGCTGAAAGGTAAACGCAAGGCTTGACATCAAAGCTGTTGCGCCCATCAGCAGCGCAAATGCGACGGCCACAATCACCAGCCAGTTGGTGTCTCCGGCGGGTGACTCAGGTTGCTGGCGGTTGTGAAGGCTGTTCCATTTTTCAGACGATGACAAGCCATAGTAAATTGCGGTGGCAGCGGTTGTGGCAAGTAACAAGCCGAGTATTGGCACCAGCACCCAAGCCAGTTTGTCGTCCTGGCCAAGCGTCCGTATTCGCACTACGCCCCACCAGCCTACAGCTGCTGCCACCGGGTGCAACCAAGCCCAAATGTCCTTGGCGCCGAAAAGGTAAAAGCGGTGCAAACCTGATTGTCCAAAAACAAATGCGAGCCAGGTGGCGAGGGTTTTGTTTTTGATGGTTGTTGTTGTCGTTGTCATCTTGAAATTATCGTTATGCCGCAGCGGTGGGCGGCACGGTATCGCCTAACCCCAGTGTTTTTTGCATGATGACAATATCGCGCCACGCGCCAAATTTCCAGCCACAGGCGTCAATTTTGCCAACCTGCTCAAACCCCAGCGCCAAGTGCACACCGACTGACCCTGCATTGGCTGAGTCACCCACAATCGCCATCATTTTGCGAATGCCTACTGCCTCGCAGCGGGCCATGAGCTCGGCCAGCAGCGCTCGGCCCAAGCCCTTGCTTTGCTGCCCTGGCGCCAGGTAAATTGAGTCTTCTACCGAAAAACGGTAAGCGGGGCGTGGTTTAAACCAGTTGCCGTAGGCAAAGCCAACGACTTGTCCGCCCGCCTCGGCGACCAAATACGGCAAGCCTTTAGCCAACACATCAGCGCGGCGCGCAGTCATGTCTTGCTCGCTTGGGGCTTCAGTTTCAAAGGTGCCGGTGCTATTTAAAACGTGGTGCGCATAAATGGAGGTGACGGCGGGAATGTCGGCTTCCAGGCTGGGGCGAATGATGGGCATAGTGGCGAGCGTGTTTCAAAAAACTGGATGATAACCAGTAGCGCGCTATAATTGAAGGCTTTGCAGCAGTTCGCTGGCCGGGTGGTCATGTCGAGTGTCTCAACCGCTGTAAGAACTTTTTGGGCACGCTTGACATGTTGTGGAGTGTGTCCTCCACCCTGGGAATACATCATGGTCGTCATCCGGCTTGCACGCGGCGGTTCTAAGCACCGTCCATTTTTTAACATCGTTGTGGCTGACAAGCGCGTTCGCCGCGATGGTCGCTTTATCGAGCGTATTGGGTTTTATAACCCGATTGCCAAGGGCGGCGAAGAAGGCTTGCGCATCATGCAAGACCGCCTGACCCACTGGGTTGGCGTTGGCGCACAAGCGTCACCAACCGTTGAGCGCCTGATCAAGCAAGGCGCAACAGCTGTCGCCAAGGCCGCTTAATTTTAAGATGGC
>JANOWB010000361.1:0-2611 GCA_031417695.1 Polaromonas sp. | reverse complement strand
CTTCCACATAAAGCCGGGCAAGCCCAACATGCCGACATTAAAAGCAGCTTTAAAAGTTGCAAACGAAATCTCAGACGACACCGACTTGTCAAACATCCACAAAATAAACGGCAGCAAAATGAACATGGTCGCGCCACTGATGCGATGCAGGATGGACACGATGCCCGCTACGGGCAACCGGTAGCTGGGCAGGTCGGTAAACGCGTTGATATTACGGAACTCGGGCCGCTTCTTGGCAGTGGTTGCAGATTCAGACATGCGTGGCTTTCAATATTGTTTTAAAAGTTTCAGTAACCGCTGCGTAACTGGTGGTGGGTGTCGTGGATTCTGGTAAACCCTCAAATTCTATTGCAACGCAGCATCTGCTTTCATTTGCAAGGCAATAGCTTAAAGTTTTTGTCTGAATAGGGGCTGACGGCGCATCAATTAAGTGTTGCCTGCCTCCCGATTTACAGGCTGTCCAAATCGCCAAGCATCTCACCTGCCCGCTCCCGGACTTGCGCGCGCAGCTCAGGCGTCATGCGCTGCAGGTTTTTGACCATCAGCGCCGTGCGTGGGTTGCTGCCAAACGTTGCTTCGTGCTTGTCTAAAAAGTTCCAATACAGCGTGGTCAGCGGGCAGGCGGCAGCGCCCACGCGTGTTTCGGGTTCGTATTTGCAGCCGCTGCAGTAGTTGCTCATGCGTTTGACATACGCGCCGCTGGCCACATAAGGTTTACTGGTAAAGCGCCCGCCGTTGGCAAACAGCGCCATACCAGCCACGTTGGGCAGCTCAACCCATTCCACCGCATCTACGTACACCGCCAAGTACCAGTCGCACATGGCTTGTGGGCTGATTTGCGCCGTGACGCCAAACATGCCGGTAATCATCAGTCGCTGAATGTGGTGCGAGTAACCGTTTTTAAGCGTTTGGCCAATGGCCTGCTTCATACAGTTCATGTGCGTGTCGCCTGTCCAGTACCACTTGGGCAGAGCGTTGGCGTGACCATAGTGATTGGCGGTTTTCAGCTCGGGCATGTCGATGAAGTACACACCGCGCATGAACTCACGCCAGCCCAAAATTTGCCGAATAAAGCCTTCGACGCTGGCTAAATCGAGGTCATGCTTTTTGTAAGCGGCTTCAGCGGCTAAAACGACTTCGAGGGGGTTAAGCAGTTTTAAATTGAGCGAGCTTGACAGCAGAGAATGCCAGCCAAAGTCAAGGTTGGTCCACATCGCGTCTTCGTGGGGGCCAAACTGCGGCAGGCGGTTGTCGATGAAGTCTTTTAAAGCCGCTAACGCCTGTTTGCGGGTAACTGGCCAGTTGAAATCATCAAGCTGACCGGGGTGGCCTGCAAAATGGGTATTGACCAGTTTGATGACGTCTTTGGTGATCGTGTCTGGCTTGTATTGAATTGCAACCGGCACATTTTGTGGCCCGGCTTTGCCAAAGCTTTTGCGGTTGTCGGCGTCAAAATTCCATTGGCCGCCCACTGGCTCGTCGTTGGCTTTGCCCTCAACCAGCACCTTGTACTGCTTTCGCATGGTGCGGTAGAAAAACTCCATGCGCAGGCTGGCAGATGTACCCGCCCACTTTCTGAACTGGGGCAGGCTGCATAAGAAATGTTTGTCTTCACGCCATTCAATGTGCAAATTTGACGATTTTTGAGGGTCTTTTAGTGCCTTGGCGCCCGTTTTATGGGCGCGAGCAGCTATTGATTTAATAGCGTCTTCAAGCTGAGCCTTTACCCGCTGGTCACCCGGCTCTACGCCAATCACCGCTTGTGGCTGGTGTATTTCAATGGCTGCTTGCAGGCCCGCTGCCAACGTTTTGTCGGCGTGGGTATCGAGTGCGCGGTAATCAACCCGCCAGCCGTGTCCTCTGAGGTCTTCAGCAAAATGCCGCATGCTAGATAAGAAAAGCGTGGTTCGAATTTTGTGAGACCAGACGTGGGTGGACTCTTCAAAAGCCTCAATCATCACGACGGTGTCGAGTTCGGGGTTAAAGCCGTCGAACGCTGAGGAAGATTCGTCAAGCTGGTCACCCAGAATCAACACCAAGTGACGGCACGGTATGTTTTTCATACGCTAAATTATGCCAAGTGACTGCCATGTCTGCGGCTGCAAACAATGCGCCGCACCACGTTGGGGGTTATTGCTTTGCCGCCGTGCCGGGTGCGGGGGATTTAGGTTTGTTTGCGCGGCAAGCGTCTGAGCAGTACTTCACGTCGTCCCAGTTTTTGGCCCAGCTCTTGCGCCACGTCATTCCGCGCCCACAAGTTACGCAAACTTTGCTGGGCAAGCTGGCTTTGTTGCCTTTAAAACCGGATTGGGGCGGCATCGATGTGGCGTGATCAGTTAAGCGTGTTGCTGTAATGGTGCGTATCGGTGCGGTAGTAGCCACGGCGCAGCTCCATCGGTACGTCCTGGTAGGTGTAGGCGATGCGTTCCACACCCAGCAGAGGCGTGCCGTGCTCTACTTTTAATAGCTGCTCGCGCCCGTCGATGGCTGACTCAGCGCGTATTTTTTCTTCAGCGCGGACCATGCGCATATTGAATTCGGTTTCAAACAGCGCGTACATGGGGCCGTGGTAGTCTGCCAGGCGCTCGGCGGTCAGGCCTTTGAACGGGGC
>JANOWB010000360.1:0-2223 GCA_031417695.1 Polaromonas sp. | reverse complement strand
AGCATCCACACCGTGCGCTGCGCAGGCAAGCCCCAGCCTGAAAACAGCGAGTACATCACCGCCAACAGCAGGCCGCCCAGTGCCCCGGCGCTGACTGCAGGCAGTGCGTGGCACAGCGCGGGCGTAAATTTTGCCGACCGCCGCCACAGCCAGGCAATTGCCAGCCCGGCGGCCCAGGCAAACATGGTGATGTGCAGACCTGAAATGCTCATCAAATGCGCAACACCAGTGGCCCTGAATACATCCCAATCAGCGCGTTCAATCGCGTTTTGGTCGCCCACCACCAACGCCGCCAGTACGCCTGCGGTTTGGCGGTTTTCAATGCGCTTAAAAATGGCTTCTCGCACAGCCTGGCGAGCACGCTCAACCGGGTGCGCCCAGGTGGCCTGCATTTTTTTGGGCGGCGCTTCCTGGGCACTGGTGCGCACGTAGCCGGTGGCTTGAATGCCCTGCTCCCACAACCACAGTTCGTAGTCAAACCCGTGCGGGTTGCTGTTGCCGTGCGGCGCTTTCAGGCGCACTGTCATTTGCCAGTTTTCGCCCGCGTGCAGGGGTTGCGGCTGGCGCTGCAGCTCGAGTGAAAACTCAGGCGCTTGGGGCTCGGTTTCTTCACGCTGAATGATGTCCAGCCGGGCAGTTTTGGCCGGGCGCACGCCAAAGCCAAAGTACCAACCCAGTTGCAGGCGCGGCGGCAGTGCGACGGGCTGCCCGTTTAGCGTCGCGCTGGCTACGTCTAGCCGAAACCGTACACCGTCGTCACCAAATTGCGGCATGGCGGCAACTTGCCCGGTGACCACAATGTCTTGCCCTTCCAGCGCGGGGTTTAACGCCGCACCGGCAAAAGCGCTGGCCCGCCAGCCGGTCAGGCCAAAACCCAAGGCGCACGACAGCGCCAAAGCTAGCACCGTGCTGGCCAATGGCCTTAGTCGTTGCCACCACAAAAATAGAGCCAGTAAAAAGACCAGCGCTGCAGCGCTTGCCCCCGCGTAAAACTGCGCGTCGAAAAGCGCGGCCTGCTGCAACTGCAGCGCCGTGCCAGCCACGAACCCCAGCAGCGCAGGGCCGAGCAGCGCCGCCAGTGAGCGGGGCGCGGCGCTCGGCAGAGCGATTGACGAAGACTTAAAGGGCAAGGGCAGCAATCAGCAGGGAAATGGTATTTTTAGTAGTCAATGTGCGGTGAGCTTTAGTGCACATCAATCGTGAGGGCCGGCTGAATTGCTTGGGCAAGGTGCCAACATTTAACGGTTAACCCCGCAAATTAGCCGACAAGCGATGATTTGGCACCTATGTTGCTTGACAATACATCTCTGCCTATCGGGGCTGCCAGCTGCCCATTTTTTGAATAAAGCGAGTCCACTTTGTCCATTCACGTCGCCCTCAGCCACATCACGCATTACACGTACGACCGCACGGTTACGCTGGGCCCGCAAATTGTGCGCTTGCGCCCGGCACCGCACAGCCGCACGCAAATTTTGTCTTACTCGCTAAAAGTTGAGCCGCTAGACCATTTTTTAAACTGGCAGCAAGACCCGTTTGCCAACTACCAGGCGCGGCTTGTGTTCCCGACCGCTACAAAAGAATTCAAAGTCACGGTCGACATGGTGGTCGACATGGTCACGCTGAACCCGTTTGACTTTTTTCTCGAGCCTGAGGCCGAAGAATTCCCGTTCAAGTATTCAGAAAGCATGGCGCGTGAACTGGCACCGTACCTGGTCACCGAGCCAGCCACGCCGCTGGTCAAAGCGTATCTGGAAAAAATCGACCTGACCCCGCGCCGCACCAACGACTTTTTAGTCAGCGTGAACCAGCAGCTGCAAAAAGACATCAAGTACACCATCCGCATGGAGCCGGGTGTGCAAACGCCCGAGCAAACGCTTGAACTCGCGTTAGGCTCTTGCCGCGATACCGGCTGGCTGCTGGTGCAACTGCTGCGCCACATGGGCCTGGCCGCGCGCTTTGTGTCGGGGTATTTGATTCAATTGAAGGCCGACGTCAAATCGCTCGACGGCCCGAGCGGCACTGAAAAAGACTTTACCGACCTGCACGCCTGGGCTGAGGTGTTTTTACCCGGCGCAGGCTGGGTGGGGCTAGACCCAACATCGGGCTTGATGGCAGGCGAAGGCCACATACCGCTGGCCTGCACGCCAGAGCCATCGAGCGCCGCGCCCATTGAAGGCGGCGTTGATGAATCTGAAGTTGTTTTTACTCACCACATGGGTGTGC
>JANOWB010000359.1:0-5483 GCA_031417695.1 Polaromonas sp. | reverse complement strand
GCCGTGTTCGAGCCAGGCTTTGAAACCATGGAGGCCCAACTGTTTGAAGAACAAGACATTCCCTGGGACGACCTGGCTTTCAAGACTGTTAAAACCACTTTAGAGCACTACTTTGCCGATCGTCGCCGCGGCGTTTTCGGTGTTCATGAGATTGACGTTGTGTGAGCAGTTTGGCAATTGGTGCGCAGCACGGCTGAAACGGCATTTAGACTCAAATTCAAGCAGCCAATTGGCTTTTTAACCAATAAATTCGGGCGCGAGCAGCTATTAATTGAGTAGCGGAAAATTGAGTTTTTGAGTACGTCTTTGATTTCGCCTTTGATTGCGTTTTAAATAGGCACCCACAAACTAAAAGGCCCCTAAGAAAGAAATCCTTAGAGGCCACGCATGATGAGTTTGGTCGGTGTGAAAGGATTCGAACCTTCGACCCCTTGCACCCCATGCAAGTGCGCTACCAGGCTGCGCCACACACCGAAACTGCTTTAAGTATAGCTTGGTACAGCCTGCCAACACCGCAAAGATTTGCACGCACTCAGCACACGCTGCAACACCCTTAACGGGCAATGCCTGGTGCGTATTTTTTAGTGGGTGTTGGTCAGTAAATCCCGAATTTCGAACAGCTCGCGGCGAACCAGCTGCAAACGCTGCTGGGCTGCGCTACCAGCCGGCAGGTCATGCCCATCAACAGACATCTCGCTGTCTTCGAAGTCGCCAGAATCTACAAAATCCCCAAGGCCCGACTCTGGGCTTTCGATGACTTCAATGCCGTCTAACAGCACTTCTCCGTTGCGGCGCTTGTCTCCCTCGTGCTGAACAATTTCATGCAATTTGTTACGTGCACCGCTTATTGTGAAGCCTTGGTCGTACAACAAATCCCTGATTCTGCGGATCATTAACACCTCGTGGTGCTGGTAATAACGCCGGTTACCGCGCCTTTTCATTGGGCGCAGTTGCGTGAACTCCTGCTCCCAATATCGAAGCACGTGAGGTTTGACCCCGCACAACTCGCTGACCTCACCGATGGTGAAGTAGCGCTTTGCCGGAATGGGTGGAAGAAGATTCTCCAATTAAATCAATACGCTATAGAGGAAAGCTCTAAATTTACTCTAAGTTCAAACTTAGCGCAAAGGGTATTATTAAAAAGCCGAAATGTGTTGTGCGCTTACACTTTTTGATGCGTAGGGAAATCGCTCGAGTCGTCAAACTCAGAAGCTTGTAACAGTTACAAACTAGCGCGCGGGGCTGTTTGCCTGTATTTGTTCTTTGAGTTTGTGGCTGGCGTGAAACGTAACAACACGTCTGGCTTTGATGGGAATCGCCTCGCCAGTTCGCGGGTTTCGGCCAGGGCGCGGTGCTTTGGTGCGAATCTGGAAATTACCGAAGCCGGAGATTTTGACGTCGTTGCCATCGACCAGATCGTCTGCAATCAGGTCAAAAAAGGCGTCAATCATGTCTTTTGACTCGCGCTTGTTTAGGCCAATTTGCTCAAACAGCAACTCCGCCAAATGAGCTTTGGTCAGGGCGGGGGTTTCCAGGCTCTCGATTGAAAAATCCATAGTCGCTCAGCAATAACAAGTACTTGGGGGTGACGCTCAGGCCCGAAGGCGAGCCTGCAATTGATTTTGTAGCTTCGATAAAACAGATTGAACCGCCGCCTCGATGGCCTCTTCGGTCAGTGTAGCGGCGCCACTGGTCAGCACCAGCCGTACAGCTAAACTTTTTTCGCCAAGGCTCATGGCACTGCTGCCCGGCTGGGCGCGATACACATCAAACAGCACTGCTTTACTCAGCAAACCGTTGGTGTCCGCGCCGTAAATTGAGGCCATCAACGCGGCATGCGTCACCGCTTCAGGGACGATGACCGCAATGTCGCGCTCGACAGGTTGTAGTTTGCTGACCGCCTCAAACACCGGCACCGGCCGCTGCAGTACCGCATCAAGGTCCAGCTCGAAGAGCAGCGGGGCTTGGGCCAGCTCGTAGCCTTGCCGCCATTTGGGGTGCAGCTCGCCAACAAAGCCAATAGCTTTGCCGCCTACCGACACGCTGGCGCAGCGCCCGGGGTGCATGGCGGGGTGTTCAGCCGGCACAAAGGTGGCTTGCAGCGGCGCCAGCAACGCTTCAACGTCGCCTTTAATATCAAAAAAGTCGGCAGATTTAGCAGGCTGATCCCAGCTTACCTCTGCATGCGGCCCGTAGGCCAGGCCCGCGATGCGCATCGGCTGATCGAACCCTGCCACGGTTGTATCGGTGTTCTGACTGTTCGAGTCACGCAAAAACACGCGGCCCAGCTCAAACACATTGATGCGCGAAGCTTTGCGGTCAAGATTGAATTTCAACACTTGCAGCAAACTGCCCAGCAACGACGAGCGCATCACGCTCATTTGGCTGGAAATAGGGTTGAGCAATCTAATCGGGTTGGGGTTGCCCGCCAGCTCATGCTCCCAACGCTCTTCAACAAAACTGAAATTGATCGTTTCCTGGTAGCCCAACGACGCGAGCGAGCGGCGAACCGCAAAAGAGCTGCGCTGAGATTCTGGCTGGAGTCTTGCCGTGATCGGTGCCAACGGCGGTGTGTTGGGCAGCGTGTCGTAGCCCACCATTCGCACCACTTCTTCGATCAAATCTTCTTCAATTTGAAGGTCAAAACGGTAACTGGGGGGCGTTACCGTCAAGGTGCCATCACCTTCTGCTACCGGCAGTCCCAAGCGCTGCAGCGCACCCAGGCATTGCGCTTGGGTCAATGGCATACCGATGACTTTGCTGGCTCTGGCCACACGCAAAGTCACCGGCGCTGCGAGTGGCAGGTTGACCCGCGCATCGTCTACCGGGCCGCAGGCGGTGGCTGGCGTGCCGCAAATATCAATAATCAGCTGGGTAATGCGCTCGACATGCTCAACAGTGGTTCCGGGGTCAACGCCGCGCTCAAAGCGGTGGCCTGCGTCGGTTGAAAAGTTATAGCGACGTGAACGGCCAGCGATCGCTTTTGGCCACCAAAACGCGGCTTCCAGGTACACGTTTTTGGTGTCATCGGTCACAGCAGTGGCGTCGCCGCCCATGATGCCGGCCAATGATTCAACTTGGGCAGTATCTGCAATCACGCCGACTTTGTCGTCAACCGTAACGGTGTTGCCGTTTAAAAGCTTGAGCGTCTCACCCGACTTGCCCCAGCGCACATCGAGCCCGCCGTGAATTTTGTCGAGGTCAAAAATATGCGAAGGCCGACCCAGTTCAAACATCACGTAATTTGAAATATCCACCAGCGCCGTGACGCTTCTCTGACCGCAGCGCGCGAGCTTGTCGACCATCCACTGCGGCGTTTTGGCTTGCGGGTTGACGTTTTTAATCACGCGGCCAGAAAAGCGACCGCACAAGTCGGGCGCGCTGATTTTCACTGGCAAGTGGGCAGGGTCTGTTGCCGCTACTGCCGGGAACGCAAGCGTTTTGAGCGGTGCGCCAGTTAATGCAGACACTTCACGCGCCACACCATAAACACTCAGGCAATGGGCAAGATTCGGCGTGAGTTTGAGCGTGAACAAAGTGTCGTCCAGGCTTAAATACTCGCGGATGTCTTGACCCAGCCGCGCATCGGCGGCGAGTTCAAGCAAGCCGCCGTGGTCGTCGGACAATTTAAGCTCGCGAGCTGAGCACAACATGCCCTGGCTTTCAACGCCGCGCAGCTGGCCGACTTTGATCAAAAACGGTTTGCCATCTTCACCGGGTGGCAGCTCTGCGCCGACCATCGCGCAGGGCACTTTGATGCCCAGCCTTGCATTGGGTGCGCCGCAAACGATGCTGAGTAAAGCGCCCTGCCCCACGTCAACTTCGCAAACTTGAAGTTTGTCGGCGTTCGGGTGCTTGGCGGCAGACTTTATTTCGCCGACCACGATTTTGGTGAACGGTGGCGCTACCGGTTTGAGTTCTTCCACTTCCAGCCCAGCCATCGTCAAGGTGTCGGCTAATTGCTGGGTTGTCAGTGGCGGGTTGCAAAATTCGCGCAACCAGGATTCTGGAAATTGCATATTCGTCCTCGTGAATGTTTAGTTTTGAAATTGCGATAAAAAGCGAATATCGCCATCAAAAAACAAGCGCAAATCATTCACGCCGTAACGCAGCATGGTCAGCCGGTCTGGCCCCATGCCAAAGGCAAAGCCAATGTATTTTTCGGGGTCCAGGCCCATATTGCGCACTACGTTTGGGTGGACTTGGCCAGAGCCGGCGACTTCCAGCCACTTTCCAGCTAATGAGCCTGTTTGGAATTGCAAGTCGATCTCGGCGCTGGGTTCTGTGAAAGGAAAAAAGCTGGGGCGAAAGCGCAGAACCAGATCATCAGTTTCAAAAAACTTTTTGCAGAAGTCGACGAAGGTGTATTTCAAGTCTTTAAAGCTGACGTTTTCGCCGATCCACAGGCCCTCGCACTGGTGAAACATGGGCTGGTGGGTAGCGTCGCTGTCGATGCGGTAAGTGCGGCCCGGTGCAATCACGCGAATTTCGGGCATTCGGCCGCCCGCATCAATCAGTGCACGGTGTTTTTTAACGTGTTGCACCGCATAGCGAATTTGCATCGGGCTGGTGTGGGTGCGTAGCAGGTTAGGCGCTGCCTCTGTTCCACCTTCGACGTAAAACGTGTCGTGCATCGACCTTGCAGGGTGGTCTTCAGGCGTGTTGAGCGCGGTGAAGTTAAACCAGTCGGTTTCAATCTCCGGGCCCTGCGCCACATCAAAACCCATCGAGCTAAAAATGCCTTCAATCCGCTCGAGCGTCAGTGACACCGGGTGCAAACCGCCCTGTGGGCGTTGACGGCCCGGCAAGCTGACATCCAGCGCTTCAGCTTTTAGCTGCTTTTCAAGCTCTGCATCACTAAGGGCCTGACGGCGCGCATTCAAAGCGGCCTCGATGGCCTGTTTGCACAAATTGACCGCGGCGCCGCGCGACTTTTTCTCGTCAACGCTCAATGCAGCCATGCCCTTCATGAGCTCAGTGACCCGGCCGGCTTTGCCCAAAAACAGCGCCTTGGCGTTTTCAAGATCGGCTGGGGTAACGCTGGCCGCAAATGCGCTTTGGGCGTCAAGGACGAGGGTATCCAGATCAGTCATTCGGGCAAATCCGTTTAATCACAACAAGCACAACAAAGAACAAGAAAAAACAACAAGCAAAATAAAAGGGTTAGAGCTTTTACAAGCTCTAACCCTTTATTTATGGGCGCAAGCAGCTACTAAATTAGCAGCAACTCGCACTTGCAATCAGGCTGCCAGCTTGGCCTTGACTTGGTCAACGATGGCGCCAAAAGCGGCGCTGTCGTGAATCGCCATATCGGACAGCACTTTGCGGTCAATCTCGATACCGGCTTTGCGCAGGCCATTGGCAAACTGGCTGTAGGTCAAACCGCAAGCGCGGCTTGCGGCGTTGATACGCGTGATCCACAGGCGGCGGAACACACGTTTTTTGGTACGGCGGTCACGGTAGGCATATTGCCCAGCCTTCAT
>JANOWB010000358.1:0-1511 GCA_031417695.1 Polaromonas sp. | reverse complement strand
ATTGCCACCACACCCACCAGCGACGAGGCTTGCGTGGTGCTGTAGCCCAACGCAGCCGCTGCCCAGGCCAGCACGATGTAACGCAAGTTGCCCGAAACGCCCCAAAACAGCGTGGTGGTGGCCAGAGAAATTTGCCCCAATTTGTCACGCCACAAAGCGGCGTTGCAGTTCCAGAAGTCGGGTAACAGTTCAAGCTTGTTACGCGGCATGGCGCGCATTTCAACGCCGGTATTGGGGATGCGGGTGTTGAACCAAGCGGCAATCAGGTATAAAAATATCAGCACGCTGATGGCTGCTTCTGGCGCCGTGTCAACGCTGGTGTTGATGAACGGAAAATCAAAGGCGAGCAGTTTTGTGGAAATCACTTTGCCCACCAGTTGCCCGCCTAACAATACGCCCAAAATAATCGACGCAATGGTCAGCCCTTCAATCCAGCCATTGGCTTTCACTAGTTGCGATGACGGCAGCAGCTCGGTCAAGATGCCGTACTTGGCCGGCGAATAAGCCGCTGCGCCCAAACCGACAATGGCATAGGCCATCAACGGGTGCGTGCCAAACAGCATCATCAGGCAGCCAACAACCTTGATGGCATTGCTGACAAACATCACTTTGCCTTTGGGCTGCGAGTCAGCAAACGCGCCCACAAATGGCGCCAGCACCACGTAAAACAAAGCGAACATGGGAACCAGTGCGGCGGGTTGCCACTTGGGTGCGCCGCTGGTTTTAAGCAACTCAACGGCGGCTACAAATAAAGCGTTGTCGGCCAGCGAGCTGAAAAACTGCGCTGCCATGATGGTGTAAAAGCCGCGCTTCATTGCAGGAGTGTGGTCACGTCAAACATGCGCCAGCTATGCCGACGCCGAGAGTTGAGTAGAGGTTGATAGAGCTCTTTAGTAAGTACAAGTACAAGCTCAAGTTTATAGCACGCGGCCATGCAGTAAAAACCCTCAACTATCTCTGATAATTGCGTTCATGCCGCGTCCAATTGAAGCCACCATTCATCAGCAAGCCCTGGCGCACAACCTGGCCGCGGCTAGAGCCGCCGCACCTGATGCGCGCGCGTGGGCCATCGTCAAAGCCAACGCCTACGGCCACGGCATTGAGCGTGCGTTTGACGGCTTAAAAAACGCCGACGGCTTTGCGCTGCTGGATTTAGATGAAGCAAAGCGCCTGCGCGCGCTCGACTGGCGCGGGCCGATTTTGCTGCTCGAAGGCTGTTTTGATGCGCGCGATTTTGAGCTGTGCTCGCGCTTGGGTCTGTGGCACGTGGTGCATTGCAACGAGCAAATCGACATGCTGGCCGCGCACAAAACCACGGCTCAGCACCGCGTGTTTTTAAAAATGAATTCCGGCATGAACCGTCTGGGGTTTAAACCCGAGCGTTACCGCGCCGCCTGGACGCGGCTGAATGCTTTGCCGCAAGTCGATGAGATATCGCTGATGACGCATTTTTCAGATGCCGACACGGCCAAAGGCATAGCCGCGCAGCTCAGCACGTTTGAAAGTGTGAC
>JANOWB010000357.1:0-6171 GCA_031417695.1 Polaromonas sp. | reverse complement strand
CCGCGATTGGCCGCGTGATGCGGCGTAGCTCTTCGGGCAGCGCTGCCCACATCAAAACCAGATCGGCGTGGCTTTGGTGGTTAGCAAAATAAATGCGCTGCTCAGCTTTTGGCGGACAGCCTTGCCAGCGGGCTTGCGCGCCGGTCAGCACGCGAATCAGCCCTAAGAGAAAAAAGCTCATTAACTTAGCCCGCATAGCTGCCTTTTAATGGCAATTTAGCCAGTCGCGCAGCGAGTTGTCGATTGCGCCAGCTCCGACGAATTTGCGTTGGGGTCTTCAAGGGATGTCGACCCCAGCCATTCGCGCCGCAATGGTGCTGGCCCGTGATGACAAATAGCCCGAGTTCGGCCTTGTTTCAAAGTACTTGGGGCGCGGCAACATCACCGCCAGTCGTGCAGCTTCAAACGCGCTGAGCTGGGCTGCGGGCTTTCGGTAGTAATACTGCGCGGCGGCTTCTGCGCCAAAAACGCCTTCGCCCCATTCAACGCTGTTCAAGTAAATTTCCAAAATACGCTGCTTGTCCAGCAGGCGCTCAAGCAGCAGCGTCAGCACCAACTCTTGGCCTTTGCGCAACAGCGTTCGTTCGCCCGATAAAAAAAGGTTTTTGGCCAGTTGCTGGGTAATGGTGGAGCCGCCGATTATTTTGGGTGGCTTGGCAGCTGGTTTGTTGCCTGCTGGTTTGGCAGATAACTTGGACGTGGACGGCTGCAAACGCTGCCCTGCCTGCGCGCTGGCCGCTGCTTTCGCATCGGCTTTGCTGTTTTTATCCCACGCCTTTTCTAGCGCTTCAATATCAACGCCTTCATGCTCTACAAAGCTTGCGTCTTCTGATGCGATGACTGCTCTTTTCAGGTTGTCAGAAATATCGTCATAGGGCACCCACTGCTGGCGCCACTTCAAGCTGCCGGTGTGGGTGGCAACGCTGTAAACCGCCGACCTTTCAAAAGCGGTTGACTCGGGGTTGACGACCACCATCAATGCGACACGCGCCACAAAGTACAGTTGTAGCGATACCCCCGCGAGTAACACCAACAGCCCCAGCCGCAGCAGCCCTTTCATGGCGCATGCCCGCTGATCTTTGCTATTGGGTTTGACCAAGCTGGGCGCGTCATCGGCTGGTCAGCTTGGTTTCAAGCGTTTCGTCCCGCGTGAACTTGAAACGCGACACGACAACAATTTGATCCGCCCGGCGGCGCATGGCATCGTTAAATTTCTCGAAAGGCCCCGTGCCTTTCACAATCGTCTGCGCCCTGCGGTCCAAGGTCAAATTGCCAGAGGTTTCTACTACTTCGGTGGCCAAAATGCGGCCGTCGAAATTCACCGTCACGATCATGGTCAGTTCGCCGTAAAGTTTTTTGCCTGCAAGCTCAGGAAAGTTCGTAGTGCCTTTTTCTTCAATTTTTCGGCGCAAGCTGTCGTAGTACACCGCATACACCTCTTCCCGCGTGGCGGGGCTGATGTAGCGCTTTTTGGGGCGGGCGTTTTCCTCGTTGATTCGCTTTTCGATTTCGGCCAGAATTTTGACCAGTTTTTTACGTTTTTCTTCACGCTCGGACTGCGCCGGATCGTTTGTCGCCACTTTGGGGTCAGGCAAGGGCAACGTTGCCAGCTCTTTTTTGATTTGCGCCAGCAGCTGGGTTTGCTGATCTTGCATGGCCTCTACCTTGCGCTGCGCGTCTTCCGCCGCATCGCCCAAATCAGTGAAAGCAGAGGGCGGCAGGGGTGAAGTGGCTCGGCCTTTTTCGACTTCGCCACCGCCTGCTAACGAAGCTTGTGCAATCGCTTTTGCAAAGTCTGGCTTTTCGCTGGATTTGGCGTTAACCAAAATGACTTCCAGCGGTGTGTCTTTAAACACCCGGTTAAAGCGTTCGGGGTCAACAAAACGGGTCGTCAGCACCGCCACATGCACCGCGGCGGATGCAAGTAACGCAATTTGCAGTGTGCTGAGAGTTTTCACTGGCTCTTATTATCAGCTTCTTAACGGCCGAGAAACGCAATTACAAAGGATTTTCACTCGCAGCTTGAGCCTGCTCTGGCGCATCGGTGACGTCGACCGCAACGGAGATCGGCCCGGCAACACTGTCGTCTTCGTCGTCATCTACGCCAGCGTCATCAACCAGCGTGTCCGGGCCTGCTGATGTATTAGTTTCATGGTCCAGCCGCTCGACCACAGCGCCCGTAATGTCCAGCGTGATTTCATCAATCGCCCCCAGCTTGATCCGCACGCGAGCGCCGCGCGGCAGCCCCAATGCGCCAGTGGCCGGCAGCACCAGCGGAAGATCGTCTGCTCTGACCAAATGGTCTTTGAATGCGGTGGCCGTTAGCTCGGTGATTGAGTTTTGCTGCAGGTACTTCAGCGTCCAGTAGCGCTCTATGCCGCTCTGGTAGGCGTTGTAAGCGCTGTAGGCGGTGTCAAAGCTGGAAATGATCGAGAAAAGCTCCGTGTCTTTAGGCTTGAAGGGTGCTACCAGTGCGGCGGACAAGCCATGCTTGACGCAGGCAATAATTTGCCATTGGTTAACGAGGTCGGTGTAGCGGCGCAGCGGTGAGGTAGACCACGCGTAGCTTTTTACGCCAAGCCCAGCGTGGGGCAGCGCTTTGGTACCCATTCGCACCTTGACGCCTGGCGCCAGGCTGGCCTGGCTGCGGTAGATGCCCGGCACGCCGTGTTCGGCCAACCACTGGCCCCATGTACTGTTGGCCAAAATCATGGCTTCGGCCACGATCAAGTCCAGTGGCGCGCCGCGTTGCCGGGTGCTGATGCTGACTTGTTCACTGCCGGTTGGCTCCTGCCCGCTGGCGTTGTCAAGCTTGAAGTTGTAGTCCGGGCGGTTGAAGTTTTCGGGTTTGCCACGTGCAACTTCACGCGCTGTTTTCAAGGTTTTTGCCAGTTTATGCAAGAAGATTAGCTCATCAGACCAATCAATACGGGCGCGAGCAGCTCCTAAATAGGTAGCACTAAAAAACGCTTCAGTGAAGGTACTGTCAAGCACGTCGTGGCGCAGGTTGGCGGCAATCGGCACCAATTCAATGCGGGTAACTGACGCACGAATTTCCAGCGTTGCCTCATCGAGCGTGACATACAACGACACAGCCGGGCAGTTTTTGCCAGCTTGCAAGGTGTAGTTTTGCACCACTTCGTCGGGCAGCATCGTCAGCTTGTAGCCCGGCATGTACACGGTGGAAAGGCGCGCGCGGCCAAGTTGGTCAATCGGGCTGGCCGGCAACACCGCCAAGCCAGGCGCGGCGATATGAATACCCAGCGTGACGGTACCGGTGCCCAAGCCTTCAACAGACAAAGCGTCGTCGATCTCAGTCGTGGCGGAGTCATCGATTGAAAACGCTCTGACAGTCGCCAGTGCCAGGGTTTCAGCGTGCTGCGGCGCGGTAAGCCCCGGGAAACCGGTGCCCTTGGGAAAGTTTTCAAACAAAAATCGTTTGTAGTGAAACTGGTAAGGCGACGCAATGGCGCCCGCGCGCTGCAGCAAATCAAGGGGTGCCGTGTGGGTGGACTTGGCGGCTTCAACGACGGCTTTGTATTCGCTGGTGTTTTTGTCGGGCCTGAATAAAATTTTGTATAGCTGCTCGCGAATCGGCTCGGGGCAAGTGCCTTGCGCCAGCTCCTCAGCCCAAGCGGTGACTTGCAGCGCTGCTTGCTTTTTCTTTTCAATCGCTGCCAAGGCTAATTGCAATATATCAAGCGGGGCTTTTTTAAACCTGCCTTTGCCAGCGCGGCGAAAGTAGTGGGGTGCGTCAAACAGCCTGAACAGCGCTGCAGCTTGCTGCTCAAGCGACGCGGGTTTTGACGGGTCAGCGCTGAAGTAATCGCGTGCCAAATCGCTAAAGCCAAACTCTTCTTCACTGGCAAACTCCCACGCCAGTTCCAGCTCAATGTCTTCACTTAGTTTTTTTGCGCCGGCCATCAGCTCTGCGGGTGAAGGCTTTTCAAACTTGAGCAAAGCGTTGGCTGCTTTGACTTTGACGCGTTTGCCCGAGTCAAGCTCCACTTGCAATGCGTTGTCTGACTCAGACAACACACGGCCTGCCAGGTGTTTTCCGGCTTCTTCAAACAATACAAACAAAACGCGTGCCCCAAAAAGTGTGTTGTGCCCAGTGTAATCAGCCCATTGCAGCAGGCTGACTTTGCGGGGGGAACTTGTTTAATCAAGTAAGGCCGCAGTTTGCAGAAGCGTTGCTACTGGCAGGCGCAGGCCATTGAGCCGCGTTGGTTGTATGGTGCCAGCGAAGCTCGCCGATAATTGCGAATGTCTGCCGTTTTCGATAAACCCTCGCTGCTAAAGCGTGCATCGCCGTTTTTTAGCGGTTTTGATGGCCCATTGGCGTTTGCTGTGTTTATGCTGGCCTGCGCCGGGCTGCTGATCATGTATTCGTCTGGCTACGACCATGGCAGCCGGTTTGTAGACCACGGGCGCAATATGTTGATTGCGGGCTTCATCATGTTTGTAGTGGCGCAAATATCGCCGCAGCGGTTGATGTCGTTCGCGGTACCGCTTTACGTTGTGGGTGTGGGCCTGCTGATTGCCGTGGCTATTTTTGGCATCACCAAAAAAGGCGCGCGGCGCTGGCTGAATGTCGGGGTGGTGATTCAGCCCAGTGAGATTTTAAAAATTGCCATGCCGCTGATGCTGGCCTGGTGGTTTCAAAAGCGTGAGGGTCAGCTCAGGCCGCTTGACTTTCTAATGGCCGGCGCGCTGCTGGTGGTACCGGTTGGTTTGATCATGAAGCAGCCTGACCTGGGTACGTCGTTGCTGGTGCTGGCCGCAGGCCTGGCCGTTATCTTTTTTGCCGGACTGAGCTGGAAATTAATCGTGCCGCCCGTATTAATCGGGTTGATTGGCATCTTTTTACTGGTCTGGTTTGAGCCCCAGCTGTGCGCCGACGGCATGCGCTGGCCTGTACTGCACGACTACCAACAGCAGCGCATTTGCACGCTGCTTGACCCCTCGCGCGACCCGCTGGGCAAAGGGTTTCACATTTTGCAAGGCATGATTGCCATCGGCTCTGGCGGCCTGTTTGGCAAAGGATTCATGGCGGGTACGCAAACGCATCTGGAGTTCATCCCCGAGCGCACCACAGACTTCATTTTTGCGGCATTTTCAGAAGAATTTGGCTTGGCCGGTAACCTGCTCTTGATTGCTGGTTTTGTCTTCTTAATCTTGCGCGGATTGACCATCGCCATGGATGCACCTACGCTTTTCTCAAGGTTGTTGGCGGGTGCCCTGACCATGATCTTCTTTACTTACGCGTTTGTAAACATGGGCATGGTCAGCGGGATTTTGCCGGTGGTGGGCGTGCCGTTGCCATTCATCAGCTACGGCGGAACAGCGATGGTGACGCTTGGCCTGGCAGTGGGCATGCTCATGTCCATTGCCAAAGCGAAGCGATTGGTGCAATCTTGAGTATAAAATCGGGTCTTTGTTCAATAAATACGGGCGCGAGCAGCTCCTAAAAAAATAGCAAAAACCACCCATCCGCGCACTGTAAAAATCGTGAGTTTGCGTAAATCACCGCGTGCGCATTGCGTTTATCATTGTTTTCTCTGGGTTTAGCGCCCCTCTCGCTGGTTAGTCCGGCAACGACAACAGTTATGCCCACCTTCCCATCTTCACTGTCCCCGCACCTTGTTGAATTCAAAGACGTTTCGTTTTCTTACGGCGGCGCCGCTGACGAGCGCGTGATATTGCAAGGCATCAACCTGTCAGTACCGCGTGGAAAAGTGACCGCGCTGATGGGCGCGTCAGGCGGCGGTAAAACCACCGTACTTAGGTTGATTGGCGGGCAGCAAAAAGCCACTAGCGGCGCAGTGCGGTTTGACAAGCAAGACGTGGGGCACATGTCACCAAGTGAACTATACGCAGCCCGCAGGCGCATGGGCATGCTGTTCCAGTTTGGCGCTTTGTTCACGGACCTCAGCGTATTTGACAATGTGGCTTTTCCGCTGCGCGAGCACACCAATCTGGCGGCGGATTTAATTCGAGACATCGTGCTGATGAAGCTGAATGCCGTCGGGTTGCGCGGCGCCAGAGACCTGATGCCGAGTGAGGTTTCAGGCGGCATGGCGCGGCGTATCGCGCTGGCGCGCGCCATCGTGCTGGACCCGGAACTCATCATGTATGACGAGCCGTTCGCCGGGCTCGATCCGATCTCGC